>NZ_JBWKYI010000001.1:0-159799 GCF_059423705.1 Pedobacter sp. GW460-11-11-14-TSB4 | reverse complement strand
ATTTTGCAGCCCAGTCTTGCCAATTCAAGGCAGCAGTAGCAGACAAGCGAAACACTCTTCGATTAGTCATCCTGAACATGTTTCAGGATCTTTCAAGAAAGCTGATAAGCATGCGATAATTTTAAGCCAGACGTCGGAGATTCATATAAACTCAATAGCCTTATATTTTCTTAAATCTCTTATATGGTAAAGACGTTTAACATAAAACCTTGGCTAGATCTCCAAAGTAATTAAGATTAACTTTCCTGATAAAACCACCAAACTTCCCATTTATTTGGCAAAATAAGTACTAAGAATTATATTTTGTAAAGATATTTAAAAATCAATATATCAATTAGTTAAAACCACATACTTAAACAAAAAGTCATATTCAGCATCTCAATTTAATGCCAAAACGCCCTTAAATTCAGAATATAATTTCGAAACACAACAAAAAACACTAATAATCAATCAGTTACACCAACAACATAACTAATATTGATGCCTGTTATATGCAGTAGTAAAATCAGAACGCATGAGCTTAAACCGCGCGACAACGGTTTGAATAAATTCTTCATCGATAATTTCGAACACATCATTAACACCACCTCCACTCAGGTCAAGTTCTGCAAGTTTATAACTTTGCTCAAAGGTACCCTGCTCAAACTTTACGATGTATTTCTGGTTCATCGAAAAAATGGTAATCTTACATTCCGGATGTGGAAGTTCTGCTACTACTCTCATTTATTTATATTTTTATTTACAATTCAACAGCTACACCGTTAAGCGTACCCCAGCTATCTACAATTGAGAAGCGGGCAAACAGTTCTTCTTTATACCATTCGCGCTCCCTGGTGAGCTTAATCACATCAGCATGATCAACAGATTTGTACGCATAGTTTTTCATACTATCCGCATCCGTCCAGATCGAAAAGGTGGCCTGGTCGAAAAATGGATTTTCGCCAATGCCTGCTGACAAGATAAATCCCGGTGCAATACGCATGGCTTCAGCTGCCCTTTTAATATTCTGTCTAAATTCTTTTAACCTGTTTAATTTAATCGCCGCCCGGGTGATCACCGCAATTTTCCCAGCATGACTATTGTTTACTTTTTCAAATTTAAATGGCTGTACTGCTGACCATAAACCATGACTAGATAAAGGGCTTAGTAAGATCGTAAAACTTTCAATACCAAAGAAACTAAACCACCTCACTACAAAAGAATCACGATAAAAATGATCACAATCATTCCGGTTATCCCAAGTAGTCAGTACTGCCCAGTGCCTGTAATCAGGCGCTAAATCTACCTGAGCATTTTTTCCGCTGCCCATTAACTTCCAAAACCTACACCTTTTATTTAACCATAACGGCAACCTTAAAATCGCCATGCCCATAAAGGCAAAAGGTATAGTAAGGCCACGGAATCTGGTAATGGTTAAGGCTACGATCATAAACTCACGATTAATGATGCCAAAACTAAGGATTTTAAGAATAGGTTATCATTCAAATTTTCGTCATTAAAAACCACCTTTAGCCTACATCTCATAAATCATAATTAACTTTGATTATAGAAACACTCAAAATGGCAGAAGATTTAACCATCACCAGAAATACATCAAAAGAAGAACAATATCAATCCATCATCCCACAAATTGATGCGTTACTTCACGGAGAAACAGATTTCATTGCAAACCTTGCAAATGTTGCAGCAGCACTTAAAGAACAATTTAACTGGTTCTGGGTAGGTTTTTACCTGGTGAAAGACAACGAATTGGTGTTAGGTCCATTTCAAGGTCCGGTAGCCTGTACGCGGATAAAAAAAGGAAAAGGGGTGTGTGGCGCATCCTGGCAACAAGCAGAAACCATTATTGTTCCCGACGTGGAAGAATTCCCCGGCCACATTGCTTGTGCATCAGCATCCAGATCAGAAATTGTTTTACCCTTAATTGTTAAAGGTGAAGTGATAGGAGTTTTAGATGTAGACAGCGAGGTTTTAAATAAATTTGATGAAACAGATAAAACTTATTTAGAGCAAGTTATATCAATTTTATTAAACAGATAGTTAAGATAAAATATTGAAGTTAAAAGAAGAATACTACCAGAATGAAGATGTAGTTAGCTTAGCTAAAGACCTGTTAGGCAAGATACTGTACACTAAAATTGATAATGAAATCACTGCAGGCATCATCGTCGAAACCGAAGCTTATTTCGGCATAAAAGATAAAGCTTCGCATGCCTATGGCGGCCGCAGAACCAATCGAACAGAAACCATGTACGGTAGCGGAGGCATTGCTTACGTATACCTCTGTTACGGCATGCATAACCTCTTCAACATTGTCAGTTCGAAAGAAAACGATCCTCATGCGGTTTTAATTAGGGGTATCCAGCCTTTAGTAGGTATCGATATTATTGAACAAAGAAGAAATATGTCCCACTCTAAAGGCGCCATTTCAGCTGGTCCGGGCTCTGCAGCAAAAGCATTGGGGATAGACAAAACTTTTAATGCCAAAAACCTCACCGGAGATGAGATCTGGATTGAAGATCACTCCATTCAATATAAAGATGAAGATATCGCCGCTACACCGCGCGTAGGCATCGCATATGCCAAAGAACATGCGTTGTTACCCTGGCGGTTCTTCGTAAAAGGCAATAAATATGTCAGTAAACCAAATAAGGTTTAATTAACGTAAACCTTTTCGCGTACTTCCTGTTTTTCTTTATAAACAATTGAAAAGATGAAAAACGAGAAAAACATAGCCATCCTTAAAGAAATGGCAGAAAGCGTACGTACCTGTATGTTTACCACATTTTCGTCAGGAGACGAATTCGGAAGCAGACCGATGGGTACCGCAAAAATTGAAGATGACGGGAGTTTATGGTTTTACACCAATGAATATTCACCTAAATCAAAAGAAATTTCTAAAGAGAACAATGTCCTGTTAGCCTATAGTGACCCTTCTAAAAACACCTATCTTACTGTAAAAGGCAAAGCCGAACTGGTAGATGACAAAGTGCGTAAAGAAGCTTATTTTTCTCCATTCATTAAGGCATGGTTTCCGGATGGAATAGAAGACCCAAGATTAATCCTGATTAAAGTTACGCCAGAAGAAGCTGAATACTGGGATGCTTCAGCCTCTAAAATAGTCGTACTATTCAGCATATTAAAAGCAGTGGTAACCGGTGATACACCCGATTTAGGTAAACACGATACCATAAAATTTTAATTTCATTGCACAAATTGAAAAGCAGGTTTGGGAACAATACCTGCTTTTTTTGTAATATTGAGGCAATGAATTTTGAAAACAACTTATTATTCGCACAAACACAAGACGAAACTGATCAGCTTCGTGATTTCAGGTCGCAGTTCTTATTCCCAAACCACAATGGAAAAGATCTTATTTACCTGTGTGGCAATTCATTAGGACTTCAACCTAAAGTAGCTGGTGAAGTTTTAAAAAACCAGCTTAATAACTGGGCCAACTATGCTGTAGAGGGCTGGTTTGATGGAAATGAACCCTGGATATTCTACCATAAAGCACTTAAAAAGTTAATGGCCCCGATTGTAGGCGCACTACCATCAGAGGTGTGCCCAATGAATACCCTAACCGTAAACCTCCATTTGTTAATGGTGAGTTTCTATCAGCCCAAAGGCAAGCGCTTCAAAATCATTATGGAAGGTGGTGCGTTCCCATCTGACCAATACGCAATAGAAAGCCAGGTAAGATTTCATGGATTTGACCCAAAAGAAGCGATTATAGAGGTTTTCCCAAAAGAGGGAGAAGAAATACTACACACAGCAGATATTATAGCTCAGATCAAAGAAAACGCAGATGAAATTGCACTTGTATTATTTGGCGGAATCAATTATTACACCGGCCAATGGTACGATATGGAAACTATTACAAAGGCAGGGCACGAAATTGGGGCAATTGTGGGCTGGGATCTGGCACATGCTGCCGGTAATGTCCCGGTAAAACTTCACGATTGGGATGTAGATTTTGCCTGCTGGTGCTCATACAAATACCAAAACTCAGGTCCGGGAGGAATAAGCGGGATTTTTGTCCATGAAAAACATTTTAACAATACCGGATTAAATCGCTTTGCAGGATGGTGGGGCTACCAGGAGCACAAACGTTTTAAAATGGAAAAGGGCTTTATTCCAGAGACTGGCGCTGACGGCTGGCAGGTAAGTTGTACGCAGGTAATGCCTATGGCTTTATACCATGCATCGCTTCAGATTTTCGAACAGGCAGGCTTTATCGAACCATTAAGAAATAAAAGTATTACTTTAACTGCTTATCTGGAATATATTATAAATGAAATAAATAAAGAATTAGGCGTATTACAATATAAAATCATCACCCCTAAGGTGGCTAAAGATAGAGGGGCACAACTATCCATCATTGCGGAACGTAATGGCAAACAAATTTTCGACGGTTTAATGGCTAACCACGTACTTGGTGATTGGCGCGAACCTGATGTAATCCGCTTAAGCGCCGTCCCGCTTTACAATTCTTTCGAAGATGTTTATTTAGCCGGTCAGGCACTTTTAAAAGTAAGTAAAGAAGTTTTACGATAACAAAGAACAAAGGCTCATCAGATAAAAAATCAAGAAAATGATCAATTACAACCCTAAAGACTGGAGTACCTTCATTTTTCATATCCACAAAAGCGACACTTTCAGAAAGCTTTGGCCTTTAATGCTTGGCGTAGCTGTATTTTCTGGTCTGGTTGCATTTGCAGAGCTCAATTTTTTTCAACTTTCTAAAAGCAGCTACGTCACCAACATCGGCATGATGCATAGTCTGTTGGGCTTTGTATTATCAATGTTATTGGTTTTCAGAACCAACACTGCATACGACAGGTGGTGGGAAGGCAGAAAGTTACTGGGCTCGTTAACCAATGTGAGCCGCAACCTGGCGATGAAGATCAAAGCACTTAAATTGACAGAAGAAGACCTTCGCTTTTTCGAGTATGGCATTCCAAAATATGCTTTTGCCTTAAAAGAACATTTACGCGAAAGAATGTATTTTGGAAAAAACAGTGTTTTGATAGAGGTTGAAGAAGGTAAACACATTCCAAATCAGATCGCAGGAAGCTTAATTAACAGGCTATACGAATTACTCGAAAAGGGCGCGATCTCGCAGGAACAATTCATTGTACTTTCAGGTGATTTTAATCAATTCACCGATATCTGCGGTGCTTGCGAGCGCATCAAAAATACACCGATTCCATATTCGTACAGTGCTTTTATTAAGAAGTTTATCTTCATCTATGTGATTACTTTACCATTCGGATGGGTGTTCAGTCTGGGCTATTTTGTAATTCCGATTGTTCCCTTTATACTCTATGTATTAGCGAGTTTGGAGCTAATAGCTGAAGAAATAGAGAACCCATTTGGGGAAGATGCAAATGACCTTCCGGTAGATCAGATTTGCACAAACATCGAAAAACATGTGGAGGAGATATTAGGCTAATGATTAAAATTGCCTGGCACCCCCTGTACGCACACCCTTTACCTGAGGGGCACCGTTTTCCAATGCTTAAATATGAGTTGATACCTGAACAGCTTCTGCATGAAGGAACGATAGCGCAGCAGAACTTGTTTAGTCCGGGGCCGGTTTCAGAAGATATTATTCTCTTAACGCACGAAAAAACATATTGGGAACAGCTTAGGGATTTGACACTTTCAGCGAAAGACCAAAGACGGATAGGTTTTCCCTTAAACGCGCAACTTTTAGAACGGGAGTTGAGGATTACCCAAGGCACAATTGATGCTGCCCATTTTGCAATAAGTAACGGAATTGCCTTTAATGTTGCGGGAGGCACACACCATGCGGGTAGCAATTGGGGCGAAGGTTTCTGTTTATTAAACGATCAGGCTGTTTCCGCTAATTACCTGTTAAATAAAAACTTAGCTAAACGAATCTTAATTATCGATTTAGATGTACACCAGGGCAACGGAACGGCAGAAATCTTTCAACAGGAGCCCAGGGTGTTTACTTTTTCGATGCATGGTGATAAAAATTTTCCATTCAGAAAAGAAATTTCAAGTCTGGATGTTCCTTTAGATGACGGCGTTCAGGATGAAGAATACCTGTCAGCCCTAAACCTGAATTTAAAAAGGGCATTCGAAAGGGCTAAGCCTGATTTTGTATTTTATCTATCAGGAGTAGATGTGCTTTCTACTGATAAGCTGGGCAAACTGGCGTTAAGCAAGTCAGCGTGTAAAGAACGCGACAGCATAGTACTGCAGGCCTGTAAAGATAAAAACCTACCGGTGCAAGTGAGTATGGGTGGCGGCTATTCCACCGATATCAGAGATATTGTAGAGGCACACTGCAACACCTTCCGCCTCGCTTTTGATTTATTTGAATAAGCCCACGCACAAAAACATAATATCCTTATCTTCGCGGCAATATGTTGGAGATTATTTATCAGGACGAAAACCTAATTGCAATTAACAAACCCCATGGGTTATTGGTTCATCAATCTTCAATTGCAAGAGATGCAACTGAGTTCGCACTTCAATTACTAAGAGACCAGGTTGGCAAGCACGTGAACCCGGTACACAGGCTGGATCGGAAGACAAGCGGAATCTTACTATTCGCTTTTGATAAAACATCAGAAATTGCTATGCATCAGCAATTTATGAATACCGAAACCAACAAAAAATACCTGGCCATTCTTCGTGGTTTCACACCTGACACTATGGATATTGATTATCCCTTAGCTAAAGAAAACGGAACGATGCAGGATGCTTTCACTTCGTTTAGAACCCTTCAAAGGGCAGAAGTAGCCGTAGCTTTTGGTAAACATCCAACCTCACGTTATTCATTGGTAGAGGCTACACCTAAAACCGGGAGGATGCATCAGTTAAGAAGGCACTTTAGCCATATTTTACATCCCATTATTGGCGATAGGACACATGGCTGTAACAAACAGAACAAATTCTTTAAAGAACAATGGAATATGACCACCATGCTGCTTCACGCTTCTGAACTGGAATTTTCCCATCCCATCACAAAAGAAAGAATCCACTTAAAAGCGGACTTACACGATGAGTTTAAAAGAGTGATGGATTTCATGAAAATGGAACGCTAGCACAATTTTTGACCTTAAAATCTGTTTATATAGCATCTATGATTAAATACTTACGTTTTACACTCCCATTTTTAGCGCTTTTCGCAGCCAGTTGTTCTTCTGTTTATATGCCAAACGTTCCAAATACGCCCATGTTAAGTAAGCAGGGTGAATTTAGTGGTGGCGCGCACATTTCTTTAAAAGGCAATGCCAGTGTTAATGGCGCTTATGCCGTTTCTGATCATATTGGTGTACTTTTTAGCGGATCGAGAATGAATAGCGAAAGAAAAAGTAAAGATTTCGGACACAAGCTTATTGAAATTGGCGGAGGGTATTTTGATACCTTTGGTCCGGACAACAACCGGATTATTGAAGTTTATGCAGGCGTAGGAAAAGGCTGGAGTGATATCACTTTCCGCGATTATAAAAACGATATCCTTGTCAGCTCCGAATTGCAGGAGGTGGATTACCGGAAAACATTCTTACAGGTGAATTACAGTTCGAAAAAGAAAAACAACCTGCGTTTATTCGGAACCGATTTCCCAATTAACTATGGTACGGCATTAAGGATTAGCCATATTAAGATGGACAGGTTCTTTTTAAACGGTGTTGTTCAGCCTAAAGAAGACAACATTTTCTTTGAGCCTGTATTCTTTACACGTATGGCACTCAGTAAAACTTTTCAACTCCAATATACCACAAGCAGTAATATCGGCTTAAAGAGCCGCAAATACATGTCTGCAGGCAATTCTATCTTTACCATTGGTGTTGTGGTTAATGTTGGAGGTAAATAAGCAATCTCCGATTG
The DNA here is from genome assembly GCF_059423705.1 of Pedobacter sp. GW460-11-11-14-TSB4. NCBI lineage: Bacteria > Pseudomonadati > Bacteroidota > Sphingobacteriia > Sphingobacteriales > Sphingobacteriaceae > Pedobacter > Pedobacter sp. GW460-11-11-14-TSB4. Next base: position 151,930 of record NZ_JBWKYI010000001.1, on the reverse strand, counting down.
CGAATACAATAGAGAAAAGGTAAGTATTGGTCTTTCAACAGGCCACCTGTTCACAAATTGCAAAGAACGGTCGTCTTTCCCCGCAGGCGGGAATCTTAAAGCTCATGGCATTACGATTATCTTCGATGAGCAATCTAAGATTCCCAATCCAGTTGAGAATGACGATCCCCCGAGGATTATCGTCTCTTAAAAATCCTTTGTCATTAGTATTAATCAACTTAAAGATCAACCTTCAGCGCCCTCGTTTTATTCTGAAACCTTAAAAACAATAGGATAGAGGCTGTTAACAATCCTAAGGTTAATCCATACCAGATTCCGTTAACCCCCAAGCCGAAGTGAAAACCCAACACATAACCAATGGGAATACCCACTACCCAATAGGCCAGAAAGGTAATAAATGTCGGAATATTTACGTCACCAATACCACGCAGCACACCTAAACCCACTACCTGAGTACCATCAAAGAGCTGAAAAAAGCCAGCGATGATCAACAATTGGGCGGCAATGGGAATAACAGCAGCATCTTCCGTATAAATAAAGGGCATCACGTTATTGGCCAACACAAAAATCACTGCGGTAACAGACATAAACAACAAAATTACATGATAGCTGGCTATGGCAGATTTACGTAAATCGTCGAAATTATTCTTGCCAAAGTTATTTCCTGTTTTAATGGTAGCTGCCGAAGCTACACCACTCGCAATCATATAGGTCATGGCGGCCAAACTAATCGCAATTTGATGCGCAGCTTGTTCTACCGCGCCAATGGTACCAATCAGTACGGCTGCACCGCTAAAAGCACTGATTTCGAAAGAATATTGCATCGCTACCGGCATTCCAATTTTAGCAATCTTAATGGCCCTTATTTTATCAAAAAAAGTTGCCTTAAAACTGATCAGGTATTTTTTAAAGTGCTGAGATCGCAATACATAAAAACACATCACTGTTGCCATTAAAATCCTGTCGATTAATGTACTTAAACCCACACCACTAACACCCATCGATTTAATGCCGAACATTCCTTTCACGAAAATGATTCCTAAAATAATATTAATGGCATTACCCCAAATGGAAACAAACATGGCCTGTTTGGTAAATCCTAAACCTTCAGCAAACTGTTTAAACGTCTGGAAAATCAGTAAGGGGATGATCGACACCGATAACAGGTTTAAATAAGGTTTTGCGTAACGTACTACCTCGGGCGTTTGCTCCAGGTGATCGATCACAAAAAATATCCCCAACTGAACCAGTACATATAAAAATATGCCGACACAGATATTAATAATCAAACTGTTTGATAAGAGCTTTCCGCATTCATCATAATGCTGGCGACCGTTTTCTTGTGCAATAAGTGGTGTTAAACCGTAAGAGATACCCAATCCAATAACCAGAATAAGCATAAATATGCTGTTCACTAACGAAACAGCAGCCAATTGAATGGTATCAGTAAAATGGCCCACAATAATACTATCGGCCATGTGTACCAAAGTATGACCAACCTGGGAACCAACAATTGGCAATGCCAAATGAAGATTTTCTTTGTAATAGGGTTTATATTTGGTATAAATTTTAGAAAACATAGGTTTACAAAGGTCGGATTTTTAAACCTCAAAAAATAATGATGTAGAAAAGTTAATGTTCGGTTTTACAAAGGTAACCGTCATGCTGACCTGTAATGAAGTAGAAGCTACATAGGTAAAATAGATCCTGAAACAAGTTCAGGATGACGAATGAGACAGGACAGTGTTTTATTTCACCGCCGTAAAGTACTCTTCTTTTTCAGAAGTGTGCGATTTGATAACATTGGTTAGAATTAAATTCACCAGTACTTTCTGTGCCTTGCGATATGAGCTTCGCAACAGTTTGCTAAACTCTTTCAAGGTAATCTTTTCATGTTGCTCCAGGTATTCGAGCAGTTTTTTCTCGTTCTCAGAGTAAGAAATCAGCACGCCATCATTTTTATATTCCTGTTTAAGTACTTCAAGAATAATCCGGCTCGCTAAAACGCTTTTATCATCAATGCGGATATAAGCCCACCATTTTTTTTGATCATCAAGCGCATAATGCGGCTTAGTATCGCTTTCAGGAATATTAACGACCAAAACCAATTTATCATCTACGTAAATTTCCTCAAAATAAGGTTCAATGGCAGGTTTGCAGCACTGATGGGCCGAAGTTAAAATCATATATTTTTCTTCTTCTTCCGATTTTACGCCTTTGATAGATCCATCATCGGCCACACCAATTAATAGCTTACCGCCTTTGTTATTGGCAAAAGCAACCAGGCTCTTGGCAATTTTCTCGGTACTGGTAATGGTTTTCTTAAAATCGAGCATTACGCCCTCACCCTGCAAAATTAAACTCTTAATACTCGGCATAATCTAAAAATTAATAAGCAACTCTAGGCGTTTCGCCCTGATGCAGGTTTCGGATATATACTTCATTCATTACTGTTGCACACAGTTCGCCATGTTTATTGGTAATTTCCATCGGGTAGGCTTTTACAAACTTGCCAACGGTTTTTAATGCATGTTCTGCTTCGCTCAACATCTCATCAGTAACGGTTATGGTAAAATATAATGTAGAACGACCGGGTTTTAAATATTGTATCGAGGCACTCTTTAACCACACCCTCACTTTAAAGCCGCGGCGCTGCATCAACTGATCAAACAACAAGGCATAAAATGGATCGGTTGCTGCATAAATAGTACCACCAAAAATAGAGCCGTTATAATTTTTATTCAGAAAACTCTTGCTCAGCTTAACCGTACAGCTTTTAAATTCATTTTCAAATCTCTGAACCCAAATGCGTTGAAAAAACAGGGGTGGATAAAAACGCATCACCCATTTAAGGGTATTTTGAGAAATAATCATACTCACTAATATCAGAAAGTTTTATCACCTTTTAAAGTTTTGCAGCGCTTGTTTTAGTAATATTTCCGTAATTTAGAACTATGCATGTTTATGATACCATTACCGCCGCTTTAAGTGATTTAGATAGCCGGGGCTATCATTTAGATTTCAATTTAACTGCCGATGGTTTAGCTAGTAAATCAGCCGATCTGTTTCTAATGCCTGAAGAATTTGAAATTGAAGAAATATAATGTTTTGAAGGCATGACCGATCTGGCCGATAGCTCGGTTGTTTACGCCATTTCATCAAATATTGGAAATTTAAAAGGTGTATTGGTAGATGGTTATGGCGTATATGCCGAAAATGTATCGCCGGATTTACTCAATAAATTAAAAATTCACCACGGATAAGCGTTTTATTTCTCATTTACAACCATTTAATAATCAGCACCATACACACAAAACAACAACTATAATGTAAAAAAAAATAAAACCAAATGATTATTAGGTTGTTAGGTTGATAGATAACAATAATAACTATGAAAAAAATAATCTTAAGTCTTGCTTTTGCGGGTTCTCTTATGATAGCCACTTCAGCATGCAATTCGTCCAAAAATATGGCTGGTTCTTCAGACAGTACTGCGACGGATTCTACAAAAGTACTGGATACGACTAAAACGGCACCAGATACGACATCGAAAAAAGTGCCTGACACTACTAAAATGCCACCTGATACGACGAAAAAAAATCCTCCAATGTAGGAAAGTAAAAGCCACTCTTGTTTTAGAGTGGCTTTTATTTTAAAATCTATTTTAAATATTTTGTGTTATTGCGTACTTTCAGCGTTTAAACCAAATAATTAAATGGATCTTCAAGCAAAAGCACACAACCGTAATGTAATTTTCTTAGTCATTGTAGCTGCCCTGGGCTATTTCGTCGACATTTACGATCTTGTTCTATTCTCTGTTGTTCGTGTTCAAAGTTTAACTGAAATCGGTGTTTCGCAGGCCGACATGCAGTCTGATGGTTTCCTGATCATCAATTCTCAAATGTTCGGTTTACTTTTAGGTGGAATTTTATGGGGCGTACTCGGCGATAAACTTGGAAGGATAAAAGTTCTTTTTGGTTCGATCCTTTTATATTCACTGGCCAATATTGCCAATGGTTTTGTTACCTCGGTTAACAGTTATGCCATCATCAGGTTTATTGCCGGTATAGGTTTAGCGGGAGAGCTTGGTGCAGGGATTACTTTGGTTGCAGAAACCATGGATAAAGAAAAGCGAGGTTATGGAACCATGATTGTTGGTGCTGTAGGCTTATTGGGTGCAGCGGTTGCCGCAACAGTAGCAGCCGAATTTACCTGGCAAACCTCTTACTTTGTTGGTGGTGGTATGGGCTTGGTTCTGCTTTTATTGCGTGTAGGCACATTCGAATCGGGCATGTTTAAACATGCGGCTAACCAAACCGAAGTATCAAAAGGAAATATTTTTATGCTGTTTAACAACTGGAAACGTTTTTCGAAATACCTCTATTGCATTTTAATCGGTATTCCATTATGGTTTGTGGTGGGGATCCTGGTTACCTTAGCACCCGAATTTGGGAAGGCTTTAGGCGCAACCGAACCCCTAAAAGCAGGTACCGGAATTATGTTTACTTATTTTGGAATTGCCATAGGCGATGTAGTTACCGGTTTACTCTCTCAGGTATTAAAATCGAGAAAAAAAACAGTTTTTATTTTTCACTTGCTTTCTGTGGCGAGTGTGGTGGTTTATTTAACCAGTTTCGGTTTAACCAGTAGCAATTTTATTTGGATCTGTTTGTTTATGGGCTTCTCTGTAGGTTACTGGGCTACCTTTGTTACCATAGCCTCAGAACAATTTGGCACCAACATCAGGGCTACCGTAACGACAACCGCACCTAATTTTGTTCGAGGCGCATTAATCCCGATTACATTCTTATTCGAATTTTTAACCCATAAATACGGATTAATTACAGCCGGTTATTTAGTAATGGGAATCTTAACCCTGATTGCCATGTTTGGTTTGAGCCAGTTAAAAGAAAGTTTTAACAAAGATTTGGATTATCTGGAAGATTAACAAACTCTTGACTTCAGACTCAGGACTAAAACCAATGTCAATAAAATGTACTATCTAAACATAAATCAATATAGCTACCTGAATAGCTTTAAATTTGTATGGAAATAGAAAATGTCATCATGTTTAAAGAAGAAGTAGCAGCACGGTATAAGCAAATACAGGATGAAATTTGCAGGGGATTGGAAATTGCCGATGGCAAAGGAAAATTTGAAGAGGAGCTTTGGGAACGAAACGGTGGGGGAGGCGGACGTACCCGGATTATGCAAAATGGTGCAATTATCGAAAAAGGTGGTGTAAATTTCTCTGCGGTGCACGGTAAATTGCCAGAAGCGGTAAAAAAAGCCTTTAATGTAAGTGAAGATGATTTTTTTGCCACCGGCGTTTCAATTGTGATTCACCCAAATCATCCTTTGGTTCCGATTATCCATATGAATATCCGCTACTTTGAACTAAACGAAGAAACACGTTGGTTTGGCGGTGGTATTGATTTAACGCCGCATTATGTATTCGAAAACGATGCCCGTTTTTTTCACCATAAGCTAAAACAGGCTTGTGATGATTTCAGCGCTGAATTTTATCCAAAATTCAAAACACATGCCGATGATTATTTCTTTATTAAACACCGTGAAGAAACCCGTGGTATTGGCGGTATTTTTTACGATCGGTTAAAGCCTGAAAACACCAATTTATCATGGGAACAAATTTTAGATTTCTCCATTAATATTGGCGAAACATTTTTGCCAATTTATACTGAATTGATCGACCGTAACCGCGATAAAGCCTTTACCGAAGCGCACAAACAATGGCAATACCAGCGCCGTAGCCGTTATGTAGAGTTTAATTTAGTTTACGATTCCGGAACAAAATTTGGCCTGGAAACCAATGGCCGTATCGAGTCTATTTTAATGAGTTTACCGCCACAGGCAAACTGGGGTTATAATGTACAGCCAGAAATTGATTCTGACGAGTATAAAACCGTACAGCAGCTTAAAAAAGGAATTAACTGGATTTAGTAATTTTCGTCATCTCGACTGGAACGCAGTGCCATGGAGAGATCTATATTGAGACAGATTTAGTTTCCTTGAGCACTTCGCTCGAAATGACGGTAATTTTTGAGGAGTTAAAACAAAGTTAACGGCGCCGATACTTTGTGAAAGCCGGCTTTTAGTTTACCCGTCCTGAAATCGTTTACAATATTGTGGGCTAGACGTGTAGGCTCAGGAATACGGTAATTTCCAATAGATTTTTTAATTATCTCCAGACTTTGGTCTTGCGTAATTAAATGTCCGGCCGAAACGTAAACAGATTCGCAGTTGATTTTTGTTCTCAGCGCGAAGCCAAGCATTTCACCAGAGTTATTTTTAATTTCTGCGGTGCTGTATCTGGTATTTTCTGGCTGATGATTTTTTCCATGCAAAAGACTTTTAGCACAGCCAATTGTGCTTTGATTGGCTAATATTCCAAAATGCGAAGCCACACCCATGCGGCGTGGATGTAAAATTCCATTACCATCAAGTACCACAACATCGGGTTTGTCGACAATCAATTCCCAAACTTTTAATAATGCCGGAACTTCTTTAAAGCCTAAGAACCCTGCTTTATATGGAAAACTGGTTTCGTAAGTTTCTAATGCGAATGATTTTAAAACCATTTCTGGATAAGTTAAAATTACAATTCCAGCGTACATGGTTGTGCTGTTTTTATTAAAAGAAATATCTGCACCGGCAATGGTTTCAATTTTAGTAAGTGGCTTAAATCTTAGTTGCCTGGCAAGCTCAATTTGATAAGCCGCTGCATCTTCAAAGCTATAATGGTCGTACATGGGATATCTTATTTCTGTAACTCGTTCAAGCGTAATTTAATTTCACTTGAAGTGGGATTCAATTGACTGGCCTTTTTGTACGCAGCAATGGCATTTTGTTTTTCTCCCTTCATCAAATATCCTGCACCTAGTGCCATGAATGCTTTTGAAGAAGATGGATAATTAACTGTATTCATTTCCAGTATCTTAATAGCATTGTTTAAGGTTGCCGGATTCTTGATCAGCCACTGCGCCCATCCGTTGAAAAATGATTCGTCGGGCAAGATCGGATAGCCAAAGCTTTGCGATAATTTTTTATAGTGGTTCATTATAACCTCTGAATTCATCTTTTCGTCGCTTACTGGCGGAAGTACCCATTGGCGATAAATAAACCTAAGTCCATCATAATACGATTTAACGGTAACTGTCATGTGGCTCTCTAGCGGATAGCTTCTGTATTCAAAATCTAAACCTTTCATATTGCGCTTTTTAAGCAGCGAATCAAACTTTAAAACATCGGCATGAAAAGGGGATTTAGGTTGAGGCCCTTCATTTCCATCACTAAAAAAGAATGTTTTCGATAAAGTTGAGCCTGTTTTTAGCTTTTTATCGGCGAGTTTCAATAAAAATTTCTGATCCCACCAAAAAGATGGACTTGCTGCAATATAGGCATTAAACATGTCCGGATGATTAATCAGACAATTAGTGGTTGTAAGCGCTCCAAACGAGTGTCCTGCAAGAATGCGATAAGGTTGGGTTTTATAATTAGAATTAACATAGGGCAGGAGCTCCTGCTGAATGAACTGAAAAAAACGTTCGTTTCCTCCGCTATTTTTGTATGGAGATTTGGCGCTGGTATCTGATTTTCCAAAATAATCCAAAGTGCTGTTAGATGGCGTGAGATCGCGGTTTCGGTCTGTATTTGTGATCCCCACAACAATTAATGGCGGAATAACATTCACATCTTGCCGGCTGAGATATTTTGAATATTCTACCATTTGACTGAAATGATTATCAGCATCCAAAACGTAAATTACAGGATATCTTTTCTCCGGAGATTCAGGATCATTTGGTGTGTATATTAATATCTTTCGGTCTTCATTTAAAACATCAGAATGCATCGTAACCATTTCACCCTGGTAAGATTTAATGGGTTCTGATTTTTGAGCTTTTGTTTCAACGGAAAAAAGTGAAATTATAAAAACACACACGAATTTAAAATAATTCCAATTTCTTAAGGAGTTCTCCTTTAGCATGAAGTTTTTCATAGCAGAAAGCATTATTTTAGAATAAACAACAATTAAATATACAAATAACCCTATAAACAAAGGAAAACGTTAATTATAATATGTCTTATAATTAATAGTAAGATAACTGGCAAATGTCTCTAGGACGAGACGAAGAATGATCAAAAGTACTCAATAATGAGACTTTTCCAAATTGTTTTATTTTTCATGACAAATAAATGACAATTAAATATTTGCCCAAAAAAAAACCTGCTCTGGGGCAGGTTTAAAGAGTCATAATGCTTTTAATATAAGTGGCTTTTGCCGTTCTCCATCAGTTTCAAATATTAGTTGAGGGTCTCCAACCTTATTATTTGTTCCGGTCTCTTGCTCAATGAATATTTTCAAACCCTTTACTTCAACATTAGATGGAAGTATCGCCGTATAAGCCATTGAAGTTATACCCATATTGTGATGAGAACCTAAATAATTCAATTTATAATCAATTTGGCGTTTCCCATCTCTAAAAGTAAGATAAAAAGAATCACCATAATTAACATAGATAACAGCAGGCTTATTATTAACCTGCTGAACGCTAACAAGGACGTGGTTAAAATCCTGTGCTTTTAAAATAAAGACCGCTAATATAAGCGAGAGAGTAAAAAAGATCTTTTTCATAATGTGTATTTTTTCTGTGAAAATAATAAAATTCCTGAAACATAGGGGTAGGGGCTAAAAATTTGAGTGTCAAATATTTGAACCCTCCCCCATCAATGAGCAAAAAAGCCCCCACACAAAAATGGCTTATCGGCTTCGCCCGATTTTAAAAAAAGCATTTAAGGTTTAAATTTCCTAATTAAAAGTTTGATGATACTTACCAAAATAAAAGAAATACATATCAAAATCCAACGGAGGTGGAACTACAGCAATATCAGGGCTGTGTCTAGGTATCCCAAGTTCTTTTAACTTCTTTTCGTAACGGTAATAGGTAGCTTTAGGTATAATGCCCTTTAAATCGCTTATATCTGTGTATTGGCTTAGTGTAGCCAAAAGCAACATTTGACCTATACGACTGTCCTTTTCTTTAACTTCAAAAAACTTCTTTTTAACCTTGTTATCCTCATGCTGTTGCATAATCTTATCGTGTATCTCTTTAATTCCCATTTTAACACCCAACTGATAGCGCTGAACACGTTTCCAAAAGAAAGCATGCAACTCAACAAAAAGTTCTCTGTTAAAACAAAGATTAAAGCACTCCAACAGATCAATAGGCTTAGAATAAAGGTTTTCCCAAGGGCTGTTTAAGTGAAAACTAAAAGACTTATTTTCAATTGTTTTATGAATAAACAATTCCGCTTTTTGTGTCGAATTAACATATACAGGATTCTTGGTTGCACCAACAAAAGTATTAGAACGCTTATTTTTGAGTTTGGAGATCAATCCAAAATGATGGTTAAATACCGTGTTTTCATCATCCTTTACCTTTTGTTTAAAAATATAATTTAACAAGCCTTTACGGCAGGTTATCTCATATCTTAATATTCGATCAGCTTTTTCAGCTAAATCATGAACATCGATATCCTTAGGATTGTTCTTAAGAAGCTTATTCATATCGTTTTTCCTAAACTCAGTTCCCTTGTGATAAATCTTAAACATGTAATTATCCGTAAGATATTGAACAGTAGTTGTTCCATAGGACTGAAAACGATTAGTATCTGTTCTTGCATGTTGAACATTCAAGGTTCGCTGTTCGTCCAGGTAACGCAAAGCATCAGCTTTAGATAAGAAAAATTGATTATAACATAAATCTATACGGTTTACCTCTACATCCAACCAATCAGGAGGATAAGCAAAGTAATAATTAAAAAAACGATCTAAAGTTGCAGTCATCTTATCAAAGCAATGAGATGGTGTCAAATTGTTCTGATCAACAAATTGTAAAACATTTGTGGAATGCTCAAACTTGGGAATACTAAAATTTATCTCGATAAAATCTCTTGACGGATTCGGTGTAATGAGTATAGAATAGTGAGAGGAGGGAACGTTAATATTAGCGCGCAACTGAACATCGAGAACGCGACCAGTATCACCAAACAATACACTAGTCTTACTAGTATTCTCAAGGCCTTCGTGAATAAATTTTTTAACATAATTATCATGATCCATTAAATTATTTTGAACATCTTTTACAATGTGTTTGTATTTTTCGTATCCATGGATACGAAGTATAATCGTATCAATCATACATTAGAGAGTTGGTTAAAAGTATCATAAATGAGACTTTTAAGGTAAATCAAATAGCCCTAGTATCGGACATTATTACTGCAGTAAATTTGTCCGATACTTAACCGAACAGATAACAGTCTTATTTATAGGATATAAATTATAGTGCGCTGATGACTTATTTATACAAGCCCATTGCGATTTCCCTGTATGGCAATGATCTTTTACTATTTCCATGTGCTGTTTATTCCTTTTACGTCCACACACAACACAAGTGTGACGTGATTCTTTTTGTGACATATCGGACATTTTTAATATGATCGTAAAAAAAAGGGGAGAAGATCCCCCCCCTTTAAGAATTGTATTTAAATAAAAAATAACCGGCTAATAGTAATCCTACTATTGGAACGGCGGCTTTTTTATGGTTTCAATTGCACCCCCTGGCAATTGCTTATTAGCCCAAGTGCGAAACTCACCTTTAGTGAGAAACCCATCCTTATTTAAATCGATGTACCTATTACCCTCATAACCTCCACCCTTATAAGCAGTTGAATTACCTTTAAGAGGTGTAGATTCGGCCTTTCCAACCCAAAACGGGTGAAATACAAGTAAGTAAGTCTCAAACCAATCTTTAGGCTTTCCAGCTGAAAGAATTTGATTTCTAAAATACTTCTCAACATAAACCAATTGTTGAATATTGGTCATTGACCTTAAAGCGGTCGTTGTAGTGCCTACACCGATCGCACTAGATGGAACAAATTGGATTAAACCAGTTGCACCATAAGCAGAATTAACAGCCTTATGGTTGAATTGGCACTCTATCCACATAACATTAGCTATCCAAAGAACTGGAATACCCAAACGCTTTGCCATAGCATCTAAAGCGTTAAAAAAAGCAGTAGGATTGCCACCGTGCTTTTGCACGGCAGCAATATATTTAGAATTAATTTCCATAATTATATTAATGTAGTTGTAAGCAAATAACCACGATGCCTATAAGGAAGTGTAAAATCAAAACTCCCATCTCCCAAAGCTGTGGTAAAAACTATATTACCATCAACGTCCGTAAACCTCATAGTTTCAGCAGGAGATAACAAAGCACTACCAATTACATGAAAATCCGATCGAGGAGTAAGGCCTGTCCAATTAGCAAAGGAACCTTCAGCAATATCCGCCTCAAATGGAGGGTTAGTGAAAAGCATATGCCTATCAGGTAAACCGTTAACGGTCAACTCCCACAAAGGAATTTGAGAAAAAGTTATCTGTGCCGAGGCCGGAAAAGTAATAACGCCTTTTTCATTAGGTTCTAACAAATAATCAACTGACCCAGGTTGACCAGTTTCATTAACCAACATAATGATTGGAGTAGAAGATTTATTTTTAATGTATTGCGTCTTAACATCATCAATATTGATAATATTAAGACCATTAGCAATATCTACTTGATCAGCACCATCAACATAAGCGCTGACAGTTTCGCCGTTAGTTACGGATAATTCCCTACGGAAAACCTTTACATCCGTATCAACTGGTAAAGACACATTACCATCACCATCTGTAACAACTAAACGTATAACATAGTTACCATTACCATCAGGAACAAAAACAACATTAGGATTAGTAGGATTCACAAAAGTACCTGAGCCAGTTGTAACACTCCAAACATAAGTATAACCTAAATTTGTAAGGTCAGAAACAGATAAATGTACTTTACCATCATTATCAACGTTCATATTAACGTTAGGAGTTGGAGGTGTAAAATCAGCCTGATTAGTAACTTTATAGCCAATAAAAGACACCTGTACACCATGTTGCGGTTGATCATCTTCCTCCAACTTGTGAACATGTAATGATGTTGCCGATCCAAGGTGTTTACCTATAGCAGTTTTCCAAACTAAAATGTCATCACCATGAATTAAAATCATTGTTCTAACGACAACCTTATCACCAAACTTTAGAAAGGACTGAGAACGCTTACGGCTATTATCAGTATCGCCAACATCCTGAGAATTATGATTGACGACCCACTTTCCAAAATAGAGACCGCCTAAAGCCAGGTCATTTTGTGGATTCTCATTTATACCGATCTCCCAAGATTCCTGAAACGGAATTAACACAGCAGTAGGATAATGCTCTCTAGCAAGTTTATATAAATCGCTTCTTTTCGCCCAATCGAGCGTTTGGCCGTCAACGGTTCCCTCACCTTGACGCCTTTGATGACTAATACTCATGTTTTACCAATTGTTGTTGATGTGAAAAAGGAATCGATCTGTTTTTTTCGAACCAATTATCATCAGTGTGAGAAAATTTTTGCAATCCTAAAAGACCGAACATCATACCGATGCGGTTCTTTGGTTTTTTGGTTTTCGCTGCCATTAGTTAACGTCAATTTTAAAACCTATAAAAGTCAAATAGGTATCGTAAAGGGTAGAGGTAGAAGTAATTTCCAACCTATCGAATAACTCAATCCTTTCAGTCTGTTCATTCAGATAATTCTGAATCTCTATGATTCTGTTTAGATGACGTGTATAAGGAGTAGGGTTTAATAAAGAATTGATAAGCATTGTAATGTTATCAGCAGCGAACGCATTACCGTTGGGATTAACATCCAACTGTAAACGCCCGAAAAAGATAGAATTTTCAATCTCTAAAACTGATTCCAAACCCTCTCCATGATTATTACTACCAATCGTATAACTGGCAGGGGTAACAGCTTTAACCTGATAAACAGGCATATTAACCTGTATATAATTAAGAACCCAATCTAATGATAAAATATCTTTGCTCGCTTGAGCATTGATATCTTTTAATGCGGTTATAGCCATTATTTAATCCAATTAAGAAGTGTACGGATAGAATACTTTACGTCAGGCGTACCAAGATTCTTATTAAACTGGCTATCTGTCAAACGCCAACGAAGCATAGCCGATAGATTACCAGTAAAATTATAAAAAGGAACTATGGTAACAGTACGTTGACCATAAGCCAGGTAAATAGCTTTCATTTGATTTGGGCCGCTAATGTTTTTAAAAGCATTATAGAGCGCTTTATCATCAATACCGAAGCCATTAACGGCATTATAAATGTTATCAGCAATTTGGCGAGTACCCAAGGTCATTTGGGTCTGTACAGCAACATCCTTTTCAAGAACCTTTTTTATTTCATCCTGATTGATCTGTACATCCTCATCACCACCAAGCCCAAGCATTGATTTTATTTTTCTCCAAGCATTGGAAAAAATGTTGCCAACCTTGATTACAAGCAAGACAACTACAGCCAAAACAGCGTAAAGAACAACGTTAGGAACGCTGAAACCGAAAACACTTGTTTTTGCTTTTGGATTTGTGATATTCATAAATTTTTGTTTAAAAAAAAGGGTAGTCAAAATTTGCTACCCTTTTTAGATTAATAATTATTTCCGTGACTGAGGGGGAAACCCATAGCCATTTTGTTGTTGTGGAGGATAACCGTAACCCTGTCCAAACGGTTGCCAGTTTGGAGGCTGTTGGTAATACTGCTGTTGAAAATTAGGCTGTTCAGCCATTTCCTCATCTAAAGATTTATCCTCTTTTTTTTCAGTAATCTTTTTAGCTATCCAACGGCTAGCAACGATAAAAAGAACCATAATAACCAAACGTGTCATTGGTTTTTCAAGGAAACTAACAACTTTTTCCATAACAGTTTTGCTTTCAAGTTCGTCATGTAATTTCTCAAACTCAATAACCTTTTTTTCATATTCGGGGCTGTGAACATCTAGTTCATCCAACTCTTTACTGATTTTTTCGGCTTTCTGCTCGATAGTTCTGTTTTTGTTTTCTTTTGTTTCCATTTCACTTAAGATTTTTTGGTAATTACTGCCCAGTGCTAATTTTAGTTCTCCCATTGAATCGGATGCAACTGGGGCATACCGTTGGAATAAGTTAATTGCAAATTCTGTGATTCTCACTTGTTTGGTTTATTAGAATTTTTAACGATTTACTTTTTTTGTGTTGCCAACATAACGACCACAACAGCGGCAATACCACCACCGATAAGCCACATCATTTTATCGTCAACACCAACTTTTGTTTGTTCAGTAGCACGGCCACCTAGATAAGAAATCTTATCACCAATCATTTTTAACAGGCCGCTATCTTCAATAGACTTTTTTTCTGCTGAAATCTTGATTTCATCAAGTTGCTTCTGCATAGTGTAAGTCTGAGAATTAGGATCGTAAGTAGCGGGATCACCTGCGAAAGTGGTTTTATATTCTGTGAAAGCCTTGCTTTCAGTTTTCGCAAGCGGATTAATTGCCGCTAAATTACCTGCCTCTAATGCTTGGGTACGCTTTCCGCCTAAGATGCCGCCAGTTGCTGAACTGGCAACTTTTGCAAGGAGGTTACCAAAAAAGGTACCGCCTTTCTTTTTAGAAAATAATCCCATGTTTGTAAAATTAAGGGGCGATAAACGCCCCATTGATTAAGACGTTTTTAAATTCAAAGGCACTTTTGCGTCATCCTTGATCGCATGTTTCTCTTTCAGATTTCTTGCCTTAGCTAAAATCCTATCGGAAGTAACATAAGTGGTGTAACACACATAGTTCTTAGTATTAAGAACATTTGCAGGCTGCATTGTGAATTTAACCTTTGCCTTATCAATCTCGTCACGATCATGGATCATACGAGAATGAGGGTAGTAAAGCGGATTAGCTGTAATAGCTAAAGAATCCAAATATTTCTCAGACGCATTGTAAGCGAAATTATCGAAATGCTTTAACATTAATTCCTGTTCGTTTTTAGTCCAATCTAAACGATCAGAAGAAAGCGAACAACTTGTAAAAATCGTTTTAACCGGATTTGTCTCAAACGACATTAACGCCAAACGCAAACAGTTATCACCGATCTGAACAGTATCCTCACCTGATGAAGCTTGAATTGAAAACTGTCTGAACTGCGGAACACCAACCTCAATGCCAATACTCTGATTGGTTTCCAACTGGATCATTGAATCACTAACATCAACCTGAGCGCCAAAAGTTGTTTTAGTTGGAGTAATGGTAATCAACAATTCATCATTACCAGCCACATTAATATGGCCACCAAACCAAATAAACACAGAACGTGCGCACTCATGTTTAACGTCAGCGGCAGGCTGAACACTTGTAATACCTCTGCGCCATAAAGCGCCATTCTTTACTAAAGTGTTATAAGCAGCAAGCAAACCAAGGTTTGTGTTTAAGATGTTTACATCACCCTCGTCACGTTTAAGTTCAACTGAAATGTTAATGGCAGATGGATCAAAATCAGCATCGTCGCCATAACCAGTATCGTCAATAGTGATATTAGGATCAGCAGCCTTTAAAAAGGCAACAATGTTAATACCGTTAATAGTCTCGTTCTGCACCTTGTGCGTACGAGTTTCTCTAAGTTTAATAATCATTTAAATGATAAAGGTTATTTCTTTGCTAATAAGGCACTTATCTTATCTTTAAATAAGAATCCTGCTACAGCGAGGGCACCAACGATTAAAAGGGTTTTGTTTTTCTTCGAACGTGGTCTAAAAGACCTCGCTCTACGGTACACTACACGTGCACGGTTACGATAGCCACTAAAGCGGCTTCTCATGCTTCTACGAGCCATAAAGAACGAATTTTAAAGGGTTGAAAAATAAATAGTTAAGATTGTTTAGTTATAGTTTAAAAGCACATATAACAAGGTGCAGGAGGGGAGTAACGCCAGTCTCATTAATGAGACTAATTGCGGTATGTTATAGGCTTACCGCAAGGATTAAAAAAAATGAATGCCAAAATAAATACACGACCAAAAAATACAGCCTAGCAAGAAGAATAACAATAAATAAAATTTGTGTTTTAAAAAGCGAAGTTCCTCCTTGACATGGTCAAGCCTTTGTTTGAGAATAAAGTTTTCATCACAAACTTTACGATACTGATCAAAATTATTAAAGCCCATAACTAAAAAATTTTAAGCTTCTTATCAAACAACAAACAGTCATCGTCAGGACTTAAATAAAATCTCGGCGAATCCTTAGAACTTACACTAAAAACCAAGAAAGATTCTTCATCAGCTAATTGATAAACATCCCTTGAATAAGAGAGCATAAAAAGATCAGTAGACTTTAAATCACCAACTTTTATGCTTGTAAAATGCTGATTTACCTTACGGACAACAATAGACCTTAAAAGGCTTCCAAAATAAGTTTCTTTCATATTACACAAGTTTTAAGTTTTTGTAATTAAGCTTTTTTGGTATTGGGTGTACCTGACGGTACTGTTGAAGCAACTTCAAACCTTTATCGGCGTTATCAAAAGCACTATAAAGCTGCCAATAGATTTTTGACAAAGTTGGATTGAAAGTTTCGCCGTTAAATTTCTCCAAATAATAATCGGCTTTTTGTCGACTTGTATAGGCCATAACTACGATTTATGAAGAATGGTTAACAAGTCGTTAAATTTTCCCTGTAATCTTAAATTTCTCTGTAATTGAGAAATAGACCGACAACGGTCGGCTCCGTGCGTTAAGCAAAGCAATCGCATGCTATAACGGTTAATTAAAACTGCTTTCATGTTTAAGATTTTTTGAAATAATTATAAATTTCTAATGATGAACCGATAAAGCCGATGACTGCAAGGGCTAAACGGAGTTGTTTACTATCCATCAATGTAAAAGGCTGTTTGCTTCCCAGAACGAGCAAAGCCGACTTTCTTTTTAAGTTCACCAACACGATGCTCTAAAGCATCCATCTGATAATAATTTAAAGTTTGAAATTCGTCTATAATCCGTTTTCGGGTTGTAGCTAATAAATCCTGATAATGCTGAATGTAAACTTCTTGAGTTACAAACTGTCCCATAACTCTAAGCTTGGGGCGCTAGTGGTGCGCTTGGTGTTTGTGGTTTGTCGTTCTTTGCTGAAATCCATTTAAAGAATTTCGAAACGCCGTAAATTAAAGTTTGAACGAGAACGGCAGATGCGAGAGCAATAAACTCGCCTTTTGATTTCGGAAGTTCTGGAACCTGATCAGAGACAACCTGCGCGGTTGTTACAAAACCAAGCCCAACACTAGCGATGTGTTGAGGTAAATTCATAAAAGTAATTTGGTAAACAATACTGAATAGTTAAATCGTTTCAACTTTCACGAAACGACAACAAAGTGATCTAATGGTTTACACCCAAAAGAAAAATGGCCAGAATTCAAAGAACAATTACTTATTCTTCGTTTCTGGCCTAGTTTACCTGTCCTATAATTAATATTATGTTAAGTTGTATTTTCTAACACCTACCTATCGACTCAAATGGCCAAATAATTTACAATTCCTGAAGTTTACGGTTAAGTTCCTGTACTTTATTGGTTGCGCCCTTTTTGGTATAGATATCAATCAGCAGCTGCACAGTTTTTTTGTCGTTTGGATTAATTTCGTTAGCACGTTGTAAAGCGAATTGTGCACGGTTAATTAATCCTTTATATTTTTCTGTTTTGTCTGCATCGCTTTTACGCAAAGTTTCGTTGGCCGTATTGATATAAGCTAAACTCAGTTGATACAAGGCATCGAAATAATTCTGATCAGTTGATAAAGCTTTATCGTAAGCAAGTATGGCTGTAGCATTATTTCCACCAACTTGCTGCAGATAACCATAAAGAAAATAAAGCAATTTACTTCCTTTCTCTACTTTTAAGTTATTTTCGATTAATCCCTGCGCCTTGCTGTAATTCTCGGTATCGAGTAAAAGATTGATATAATCGTTTGTTAAAAAACGGTTAAATGGATTAAGTGCAAGTCCGTCTTCTAAGGTTTTAATGGCGGTTTCATTTTCTGATTTAACCACATACATTTGCGCCATTTTCTGAAAAACAGAAGGATTTTTAATTCCATTTTCTTTTGCGCGTTTAAAATAAGTCAAAGACTCATCATAAGCCTGGATATTTAAGGCGCATATAGCTGTATTTAAGGCTAAAGTGGTATCTGCAGGAAAATTGTCACCCACTTCTTTCAAATCAGCAAATGCTTCCTTGAAATCATTATTAAAAAAAGCTTCGTTGCCTTTTTCTTGTTTTTTGATCAGGATATTGTGGTTGGAAGCCTTAATTAAACCCGAATTGTCATCATACCGATCAAGTGATTTTGCTTTGGCAACAGCCTCAATGGCATTATCGTAAAATTTGTTGGCATTGTTAGGATCGGTATCAATTAATGCAGCAAATGAAGTCAGGTAAGATTTTATTGACCAGGTTTCGGCCCAGTTTTTTGTTTTATTATCTTTTTCTGCTGATTCAATTGACTTTAAACCTTCATTTATAATAGCAAGCTGCTTTTTCTCATCTTCTTTATTGGCAATAGATGCCTGCAGTTTACCCACCGCATTTCTGGCAATAAGGATTTGAGTTTTTTGTGCCACAGCATTAAAAGAGACGAAAATTAAAGCGATTAATGATATTTTAAAGCAATTCTGCATAAGATAAATAATGTGGTAAAATCGTAATAAACCATAAAAATAAACATAAAAAAAAGAGCCCCGAAATTTCAGCGCTCTTTTTTTAAATCGGTATCAGAATTATTGTTTAGGCAATGCGTCTAAACGTTTTTTGATCTCGTCGTAATTTTTAGTGTCATTTCTAAAAGCATAGATCGTTTTCAAGGTCTCTAATGCTCCTGCATTTTTATCGTCCACCTCTAGTGCTTTTTTGTAAAAAGGAAGAGATTTATCTAACAAAGCATTCATTTTGCCTGTTACTTCGTTAAATTCTTTCACTTTTTTAGGATCGATTTTATTTCTGTCGGCCTGTAATTTTAAAGCCTGTGTAAAATAAATATTCCCCAATAACACCTGATAGTTCGCATTGTTAGGCTCTTTTGTAGCTAATGCGATAAGCATCTGCTCAGATTTTGCGGCATCACCCCTATCAATATAAATCTGCGTTTCTGTCTTGATCCATTCTGTATTATCAGGGAATTTAGCAGATGCTTCTTTGATAGTCGCCAAAGCCGCTGTTGTATCTTTTTGTTTGCTTAAAATAGTCGTAAGAATCTCGTTATATAAATCTTTAGACTGAGGAGAATTCAAAGCAATTGCCTTTTTGAATTGGGTAATCATACCTGGATAATCTTCCACATTTCTGGCCGCAATACCTGCATTTAGATACATGGCGGTATCGTTTGGATTGATTACTGTAGCGGCCACGAATTTTGCGTAAGCTGTTTTGTAATCTTTCTTATTGTAAGCAATTACACCACCATTTCTAACGGCGTTACTGATATTGGTTTCAGCTAAACTGATATTATCTTTTTCACTTCCTTTTGTATCTAACTTTTTAGCTTCAACAATTGCATCCTGAGCGATTTTCAAATTTGCATCTGCATTTGCTGTGCTTACTGAATCCAAAATAGCCGCAGAAGAAGCAAATAAAGCACGATAAGACCATGCTTCAGGCATCACTTTAGATTTTTCATCTGCAATAGCTTTATCTGTATGAGCCAATCCTTTCGCTAAAGATTCTAGCTTCTTCGCTAATGGAGTTGATGCACTTGAAGAAGTTAACTGGAATAAACCCCAATCATTTTTTGCGGCGTTAACTTCACTTTTCTGAGCAAATGCAGAGCTTACCGCACCTGCTAGAACTATACTTAGAAATACTCTTTTCATAATTTTTATTCTAATCTTATTTTTAGTTAATTTTCTTCTTCCGTTTCGTTATCTGAATCTGCCTCTTCTTCAGTATCATCTGTTTCGGGAGTAGTATCTGCTTCTACTTCTTCGCCGTCTGTAACTACAACATCTGTTAAATCTACTGTTTCTTCTTCGTCCTCTTCGTGATCAATTTTAGTTACCGATGCAATCTCGTCATCACCTTTTAATGAGATCAAACGAACCCCTTGCGTGGCACGGCCCATTACCCTCAATGCTGATACCGGAATTCTGATTACAATACCCGAACGGTTAATGATCATTAGATCTTCGCTATCTGTAACGTCTTTAATCGAAACTAATTGTCCGGTTTTTTCAGTAACATTAATTGTTTTTACCCCTTTACCACCACGGTTAGTTACACGGTAATCTTCAATATCGGTACGTTTTCCATAACCTTTTTCTGATACTACTAACACGGTAACTTCAGGATTGTTTACAGCAATCATGCCAACAACTTCATCCTGATCGTGTGCAAGCCTAACACCGCGTACACCAGTAGCTGTTCTACCCATCGGACGAACTGTGCTTTCGTTGAAACGAATGGCTCTACCTGAACGCAATGCCATCACAATTTCGCTTTCACCATTGGTTAAACAAGCTTCCAATAATACATCACCATCATTAATATTGATGGCATTGATACCATTTACACGCGGACGTGAATAGGCTTCAAGAGAAGTTTTCTTAATGGTACCTTTTTTAGTACACATGATAATGAAATTGTTCTCTAAATATTCCTGATCCTTTAGGTTTTTAACCTTAATATAGGCCTTGATTTTTTCTTCTTTCGGAATATTGATAATGTTCTGGATCGCTCTTCCTTTACTGGTTCGCGAACCTTCAGGAATTTCGTAAACCCTCAGCCAGAAACACCTTCCGGCTTCGGTAAAGAACAACATATAATTGTGAGCAGTAGCCACCAGCATATGCTCAATAAAATCTTCATTTCTTGAGGTACTGCCTTTTGAACCTTTACCACCTCTACCCTGTGCCTTAAATTCGGTTGCCGGCGTACGTTTTACGTAACCTTCATGTGAGATGGTGATCACCACTTCTTCATCGTCGATGAAATCTTCCATGCTCATATCTTCGGCTGAGTGAACAATAGTTGTTCTGCGCTCATCACCAAATTTCTGACGTATTTCTGCTAACTCATCTTTAATGATCTGCATACGCAAACCTTCATCTGCAAGGATAGATTTTAAATGTTCGATGGTTTTCATCAACTCTGCATACTCTTCTTTAATCTTATCACGCTCTAGTCCTGTTAAACGACGAAGCGTCATATCCAAAATCGCACGTGCCTGAATATCGCTCAGTCCGAATTTTTCCATCAAGCCTAAACGGGCATCTTCAGGGGTTTCTGACGCACGGATTAATTTAATTACTTCATCTAAATGATCTAAAGCAATTAAATAACCTTCTAAAATGTGTGCACGTTTTTCGGCTTCTGCCAGCTCGTAGCGGGTACGGCGAACAATTACATCATGGCGGTGATCTACAAAATGCACAATTAAATCTTTAAGATTTAGCATTTGCGGACGGCCTTTTACCAATGCAATGTTATTTACACTGAAAGAAGTTTGTAAAGCGGTATACTTATATAGGTTGTTTAAAACGATAGAGGCATTTGCATCACGTTTAATTTCGTAAACGATACGGATACCATCTTTGTTCGATTCGTCTTTGATGTTCGATATACCTTCCAGTTTTTTCTCGCCAACCAATTCAGCAGTACGCTCAATCATTTGTGCTTTGTTCACCTGGTAAGGAATTTCGGTTACAATGATTACCTCACGGTCTTTAATGCTTTCAATTTCGGCTTTTGCACGCATTACAATACGTCCACGACCGGTTTCGAAAGCTTCTTTTACACCTGTATAACCATAAATAATACCACCGGTAGGGAAATCGGGCGCTTTTACAAACTTCATCAATTCCTCAATGGTAATATCCCTGTTGTCGATATAGTTTACCACACCATCAATTACCTCGGTTAAATTATGAGGTGCCATGTTAGTGGCCATACCTACTGCAATACCAGAAGATCCGTTAACCAATAAGTTAGGGATTTTTGCAGGTAAAACCGTTGGTTCCTGTAAGGTATCATCAAAGTTTAACTGGAAATCTACCGTATCTTTATTGATATCGGCAAGCATTTCTTCAGCAATTTTCGAAAAACGTGCCTCCGTATAACGCATTGCTGCCGGCGAGTCACCATCAATGTGACCAAAGTTTCCTTGTCCATCAACCATTGGGTAACGTAAGCTCCAATCCTGAGCCATACGAACCATGGTGAAATATACTGATGCATCACCATGTGGGTGATACTTACCTAATACCTCCCCTACAATACGGGCAGATTTTTTATGTGGTTTATTACTGGTTACACCAAGATCGAGCATACCATATAAAACACGGCGGTGTACCGGTTTCAATCCATCACGTACATCAGGCAAAGCCCTGGATACGATTACCGACATTGAGTAATCAATGTAGGCCGATTTCATCTGCTCCTCTATATTAATTTGAATGATTTTGTCGTTCTGCTGATTTTCTAAATCTTCTGCCATAAATTATTATTCTCGCTACTTAAAACGATATTAAAAAAGGGTATTACTATAACCTTGCGAATTTAACAAAATTTAGCCGAATTAAGGCATTGTGGAAAAGTTTTGACCCTGGATATAGGTTTTTTATTCCTGACGAAATTTTAATTTACTGAAGGCCAGTTTAAGGCGTTTCATGCTGTAATAAATAAACTGGGCTGGTAAGGTTTTTTAGAAATGTAAGGTTTGTGTTAGTGGCGGCCTGCAGTCCTGCTACCGCTGCAAGTCCTCGCTCGTACCTCGCTGTGGGCTTTCCGCTATATCAGGTTTATTGAAAACAAATAGTCGCACTGTGGCGGCCGCCTAAACCCTACCATAGCGGGATGCCGATTGAAGCCATATTTTTACTGTTTCGTATTGGTTTATCGGCAGAAGCGAGGGCGGGATTACATTTACCTATAAAATGCAGCAACTGCTTTCCAAAACCCTATCCATAACAATTGTAATGGAATGTTTTTTAAAGCCTGACAGGTTTGTAGAGAACTAAAATTTACAATATTAAGTAATTCTGATACTTTTGCGTTTCAAATTACATATAATGGCAAACGGAAAGAAATCTGCAATGAGTTTTATTATGGTTACCCTCCTGATCGATTTTACAGGATTTGGGCTAATCATTCCGGTTTTACCTAAACTTATACAGGATTTTACCGGAGGCGGCTTCGGTTTAGCCGCAGAATATGGTGGCTGGCTCACACTAGCCTATGCATCGGTACAATTTATTTTTTCGCCAATTATAGGTGCAATGAGTGATCGGTATGGCCGCAGACCCGTATTGTTAAGCTCTTTATTTGGCCTTGGTATTGATTATATCTTTTTAGCCTTCGCTCCTTCCATTGTTTGGTTATTTGTAGGGCGGATTATTGCCGGTATTACAGGTGCTAGTTTTACAACTGCACAAGCCTACATTGCAGATGTTTCCCCTCCAGAGAAAAGAGCACAGAATTTTGGTTTGGTTGGCGCAGCTTTTGGTGTCGGATTTATTTTAGGACCAGTTTTAGGTGGTGCTTTTAGCCATTTTGGTACCCGGGTTCCATTTATGATTGCAGCAGGTTTATCATTAGTTAACTGGCTATATGGTTATTTTATATTACCAGAATCGTTACCTGTTGAAAAACGCAGGGCTTTTGACTGGAAAAGAGCAAATCCAATTGGTTCGTTAGTCAGCATTGGAAAATACCCTGCATTGTTAGGGCTAATGGCTACCCTTTTCTTGTTATACTTTGCCAGTCACTCTGTTCAATCCAACTGGACATTTTACACCATGGAAAAATTTAAATGGGATGCCGCGTGGGTAGGTTATTCATTAGGTTTTGTAGGCCTGGTAGTGGGCCTCGTGCAAGGTGGTTTAATCAGGGTAATCCTGCCCAAAATTGGAGAAAAGAAAGCCGTTTATTTTGGTCTCATTTTATACATCATCGGTTTCATTGCTTTCGCTTTTGCCACCAAAGGCTGGATGATGTTTGCCTTTATGCTGCCTTATGGTTTAGCCGGAATCTGCGGACCAGCCATGCAGGGCTTGATTTCGAACCAGGTACCTTCGAATGCGCAAGGCGAAATGCAAGGTGTTTTAACGGGATTACAAAGTTTAGCAGCCATATTTGCGCCCTGGGTAATGACCCATATTTTTGCCTATTTTATTGAAGGAAAAGCGCCGGTTTATTTCCCAGGTGCACCATTTATATTGAGTGCAGTTTTAACTTTAATTGGTTTGTTTATCTGTTTAAGGAGTTTGAAAAAATATCACTAGTGATAAGTTAATTGTATAATGGCTATTAATTTCCCGCTGATCACACAGATTACCGCAGATTAAAATTACAAATCAGCGCTTTCGGCGAAATTTGCGGGAGAATTATATCCGCCCTCGTTGCTGAACATTACGCTAGGTTTTCCCGCAGATCTAAAAAGATAAAAAACGCAGATCGGACAGATATTGAAATGTAAATGTGTTAATCGAAAAGCTATCAAATCCGTTTAAATCTGCGGCCCTTTTTTGCTAAATCTGCAGGAAACGTACAGCATTTACAATAACTCGTTAGCCAAATTAGCCAACTCGCTCCTTTCGCCTTTATGCAAAGTAATGTGTGCGTAAAGCGGATGATTCTTTGCGTTTTCAATCAAATACGATAAACCATTACTTTCCGAATCAAGATAAGGCGTATCAATCTGGTAAATATCGCCGGTAAAAACAATTTTCGTATGCTCACCTGCCCTCGAAATAATCGTTTTCACCTCATGCGGCGTTAAATTCTGTGCCTCATCAATAATAAAGAAAATCTTGGTGAGGGTTCTTCCTCTGATGAAAGCCAAAGGTGCAATCGCTATCTTTTCGGTTACTATCAGTTCATCAATTTTTTCCGACATTTTATCGTCGCCGATAAACTGCTCTTTAATAAAACGCAGATTGTCCCAAATGGGTGCCATAAAAGGATCAGTTTTCGATTTTGCATCGCCTGGCAAAAAACCGATGTCTTTATTACTTAACGAAACAATTGGGCGGGTAACATAAATCTGTCTAAAGTTTTTACGTTGTTCTAAAGCACTCGCCAAAGCCAATAATGTTTTTCCTGTACCGGCATTCCCTTGGATACTTACCAATTTAATTTCGGGATCTAAAAGTGCGTGGATGGCAAATGCCTGTTCGATATTTTTAGGTTTGATTTTAAATATCGGATCTGTAGATACTGCAGAAATGGTTTTTAAACTATTGTTATAAAATACGTTGGCAATTTTTCTCTTGTTTTTTAAAATGTAAAAGTGATTGGCATTTTTAGGTGGCAATTCTACTTCACTCGCATTTATAAAAGGTTGTTTTTTGACTTCCTCAATAATGTCAACCGGAAAATCTATAAGTTCTGTTTTACCGGCGTAAAGCTCATCTACATTTTTAATTTTGCCTGTTTCGTAATCTTCTGCATTTAAATCTAAGGCTTTCGCTTTTAACCTCAGGCAGATATCCTTCGATACCAGCACCACTCTCTTATCAGGATATTCTTCTTTTAAACTTAAAGCGGCGTTTAAAATTTTGTGATCTGTTTTACCTTTGCCGTAAACTTCTTCCGCATTGATGGTTAAAGGCTTTTCATTTAAAACGACCTTGAATTTTCCTGAGCCGGGACTTTTTAGCGAAATCCAATCGCTGATCAGTTTTTGTTTTGAAGTTTCATCAATGAGGCGGATAAAACTTCTGGCCTCAAAGTTACGGGTATCGTTACCGCTTTTAAAATTATCGAGCTCTTCTAAAACCTGAATGGGAATGGCTACATCGTGCTCATGAAAGTTATTTATCGCATCATGATCGTATAAAATAACCGAGGTATCTAAAACGAATATCTTTTTTGATGGATTGGAGATTGATTTACCTTTTTTGGCCATTTGGTAAATTTAATATTTTAGGGATAATATGCGGAAGGATTCGCTATTCTTTTTTAATCGAAAACCTAAATTTTAGGCAAAATAAAAACGGGGTCCTTCTTCTTTCGATTCAGTTCCCCGTTTTAACTCTAAAAACAACCGTAGTCGTATTTTAAAGCATCTAATTCTTGTTACTTTGATTTTTCCGGTATCGTTAGGTTTTGCAACTTTTGCGACTCGTGAAAATTTATTTCCAACTCGCCCGTCCGTAAACTTCGTAGTTTTCCATAATCTCTGTTTGGGCCTGTGCGATTTTCTTATCGTCCAATCTTTCGATGGTTATATATATCCTTACTTGGTTTAACCCTTTCAGAAATTAATCGTTTTCCCTGTAAACGCTCCGAAACAATTTCCCTTTCGGTTCCTTATCTCTTTTGGCTCGTTTTATCAGAATTCAAAGTACTTCGTATTTGATATAAACTAATTTAGGGCGAAAACATCAATTTGTCAAGAGAAAAAGCAACGTTTTTATAAACAAAGTTATCCACCTAAAAACACTGGTTACCAACAAATTAAATCCATAAAATCATTGTTTTCATGCAGCATTACAGGTTTACTTCAGCTTTATTAACATTTTAAAAAATACACTTACAAACAATTTATAATATTTTGTTAATCAACACCTTACCTGTTTTCTGCTTAAAAGTTAAAAAAAAGCAAAAAACTTAATTTTAATCGCAACAAAAAACTTCGCTATTATGTTATTTTTGTAACATGCAGAT
This sequence comes from Pedobacter sp. GW460-11-11-14-TSB4, assembly GCF_059423705.1. Taxonomy (NCBI): domain Bacteria; kingdom Pseudomonadati; phylum Bacteroidota; class Sphingobacteriia; order Sphingobacteriales; family Sphingobacteriaceae; genus Pedobacter; species Pedobacter sp. GW460-11-11-14-TSB4. The sequence continues at coordinate 125,306 of NZ_JBWKYI010000001.1, read as the reverse complement.
TAGGCAACCCATTAGAAATATACAAGACTTTTTATTGAGTACGTATTTTGCCGACGGTCTCCGCATTACCATTGGTGTACTGCTCCCCTCTTTAATTTTCGCCCAGTTTGGCATGTTAAAGTATGGCATGACGCTATCTTTAGGTGCTTTATGTGTTAGTGTGGTAGATAGTCCGGGGCCTATGGTACACCGAAGAAATGCGATGCTAATTACCACCGCGCTTATCTTTACCTTTTCCATCATAACAGGTTTAACCAACAAGAACCATTATTTTATTGGCTTTTTACTGGCGGTATCGAGTTTTGTATTTTCGATGTTTTACATCTACGGTCTCAGGGCAGCATCAGTTGGTACCGCAGTTTTACTAATCATGGTATTGAGTATTGATGATGTTCGCCCATGGCAAGAAGTATTGTTACATGCTGTCCTGATCCTGGCGGGTAGCCTTTGGTACACCGGTTTAAGCTATTTTGTGTACCGCTTACGTCCCTTCCGTTTGGTACAGCAATCGTTAAGCGATTCTATTTTAGAGGTTGCCGAGTTTCTACGCGAGAAGGCCAAGTTTTACCATCAAAATAACAATTACGATAAAACCTATTCTGATCTGTTACAGCTTCAGGTTGCTGTCCACGAAAAACAGGATGCAGTAAGGGAATTACTGTTTAGAACCCGCGAAATTGTGAGAGATTCTACCCCCGAGGGTAGATTCCTTTTACTCGTATTTGTAGATATGGTCGATCTGTTCGAGCAGGTCATGTCTACTTATTATAATTACCAGCAGCTGCATGATCAGTTTGATAAAGCAGGGATATTATCAGATTATGAGATGGCCATTAAACGGATTTCTTACGCCCTTGACGATATTGCTTTTGCTTTAAAAAGTGGAGGAACTCCCGTTGTTTCGAAACGTTTGCTGATTGAGATCGAGAGGTTAAAGATCAAAATCAACGATCTGGAAAAGAATAATCAAAATCAGGAGTACAATACCCTGGGCATTATTGCTTTGAAAAACATCGAAGTGAATATCGAAAACATACTGGCCAGGGTTAAAACCATTTTCAGCTATTTTAAAATCAGAAACAGCAAAGACATCAGGCAGGCTGAGGTAGATACAGAGAAATTTATCACCAGGCAAAAATTCGATTTTAAACTGTTTACCGAGAATTTAACCTACACCTCTTCTACCTTCAGGCATTCGTTACGGGTTACCGTGGTGATGTTACTGGGTTTTATAGTTGCTCAAATCCTCAATTTTTCACATAGTTACTGGATTCTACTCACCATCCTGGTGATTTCGAAACCTGGATTTAGTTTAACCAAAGAACGTAATTATCAACGTTTAATCGGCACCACGGCTGGGGCGTTTATTGGTATGGGTGTGATTACTTACATCCACGATCGGAATACTTTATTTATAATCCTATTGATTTGCATGATAGGTTGTTATAGTTTTCAAAGGAAAAATTACGTCGTGAGTGTGTTATTTATGACGCCCTATATCTTAATTCTATTCGATTTTCTGGGCATGGGATCGATAGCACTTGCCCGTGAAAGGATTTACGATACTTTTATAGGCTCTGGCATTGCGTTATTGGCAAGTTATTCCTTATTTCCGACATGGGAGCACGAAAAGCTCAAAGAGGCGATGGTTGACATTCTAAAAGCAAACAAGGCTTATTATGACCAGGTCATTAAACTGTATTTTGAAAAAAACTACAATAGAACGGAATATAAACTGGCCCGTAAAGAAGTGTATGTAAGTACGGCAAATTTGGCTTCGCTGTTTCAAAGAATGTTTTCTGAACCAAAAAGCAAACAGTTGTTTATTAAAGAAGTGCATCAGTTTACAGCACTTAGCCATTTATTGTCTTCTTATGTTGCAACCCTTTCGCTCTACAATAAAGAGCATCAATTTATCTTCGAAAGCTTCGAGTCCTTAAAACCTATTGCCAATAACACCAATTATTTATTGGATACTTCTATTGATAACCTGGAAAAGGGAACCAGTACCATTGATAATGTGCCATTAATCAGGCTAAATGATACGGGTTTAACCATAAAAAAAGGTGAAGACCTGGTTCCGGAGCAATTCGACCTTATCCAGAAAGTAGCTTACGATATTTACAAACTATCGGTAAAAATTAAGCTTTAGTTAACGAGAAAGCATTTCAGAATTAAAACTTAGGACAAGGCACTTTAAAGCCTTTAAAATTGTTATGCCTATAGATAAAAGACAGCTCGTAGGTACGCGGTGTAGCACTCATTAATTTACTTCCATAAACCGTGTAATTAATACCAGCACTGATATTACCCATGGCTACGCCAACATAAGGATAAAATGAAGCTTCGTTAAATTTAAACCACATGCCAAAATTCAGTTTCATTTTAGTTTCATCGCCGGGCTTTAAACCTAAAACAGTACCAAAAATAACATCCTTGTTATTTTTCTGTGCATTATAAACACCTGTAAAATTTAAATCGACATTATTGTTAAGCAGGTAAAGCAAACCTAAATTAACGGTTTTACGAGCCGAAACCACATCGCTGCTGTTGCTTAACATGGCCTCCTGAGGTTTTGTTAAATGATATTGTGCATAACCTACAGCCACACTCCAATAATCGAAATTAGCCGCGAAATTAGCGCCAATATTTAAATCGAAATAGGAGGTTTTATCGTTCTTTAAATCGAGGTAGTTTGGCATCGAACTATCAAAACCACCCCCGCCATTATATTGAGAGGCAAAGGTAAGTTTATTGTAATCTAAATACTTCGAAACATAAGAAAGCTGTGGGGCTAAACCAAATTTAAAACGATGCTCTTCATCCATGTATTGATAGTATGAAACACTGGCACTGATGTATTGTGATTTTAAGGCTTTATTTAAAGATTCGTCAAACAAACCACTTAAGCCTAAACTGAAATAGCTGTTGATGAAATTTTCGTCGTCCACCAGCTTTACATCGCCAGATACACTGTAGGTATTATAAGGATCGCCTAAGTTGCCCCACTGTTGCCTTGTATTGGCTGCAATTCTATAATCGCCATCAAAAAAACCTGTAAATGCAGGATTTAGACTTAAAGGTGCAGCGAAGTATTGCGAAAACTTCGGGTCTTGTGCCCAACAACATATTGTAGTGAGGCTTAAACATAAAATGAGAAGCGATCTGTACATTATAATATGAGTATAGTTTTTCCTTTTGATTGAATTTTACCACCGAAGATATCAATGCCTTCTGCAAACCAGGAAAATGTTTCCAGCGGCTGCATTTTACTTTTAAACTGTCCATCCCAGCCTCCATTGGCCAAATCGGCACTCTGATAAACTAAAATTCCCCATTTGTTGTATACCTTAAAACTGATTAACTTCTGAATACCCACTAAAAAGGGATACAAACGGTTATTGGTTTCTTTCTGTGGTGTAAACGCCGTTGGAACAACGATTTTCGGCTGTGGCAAAATCTCCACTTCGATTGAAGCAGACGCTGTACAGCCTTTTTCGTTCTGTACAGAGATGTAATAAATCCCAGCCCTGTTCACTTTTGTAGGATCAGGTAAAGGTCTTTTTAAATTGGCATCTTCGAAATACCCAGCCTTTACAAACTCGCTACTTCCTTTGGTAATTTCTTTTGCCGTTAAATCGACAAATCCATTATCAAAAACAGCCTTGGGCTTATTGAGTACAATGGTTGGTGCGGTATTGAAGCTTACCTCTATTTTACCAGAAGTAAAGCAGCCACCATCATTCGAAGCTTTAACATAATAAGTTCCTGCCTTTGCAATGGCTTTAGGAGAATTGATCTGATTAGTTAGTGCTTCGTCGTAGAAATACGAATAACTCAAATGATCTCCTGATCCAACGTAAAGCGCTGGATTAGAAATGTCTATTTTGTCTGGATAACATGCTGTTTCAGGATTTTTGATATGGAGCACCGGCATGTCACTAATCGTGATTTCAATCTGATCACTCACCGTACATCCGTCCGCATTGGTTGCTTTTACATAATATGTACCAGATTTATCAACCTGCCTAGGATCTGTTAAGAGATGAGTTAATTCTTTATCTGTATAAAAGCTGTATTTAAAGGTAACATCACTCCCTGAGAAATAATTTGCTGCAGTAATATCCACTTTCGCGCTAATGCATACAGGTTTCGGATTACTTATTTTTAAAACAGGTTTATCTTTAATGGTAACATCAATTGAAACAATTTTGCTGCAACCAAATTCATTGGAAAGTTTAACAAAGTACCGGCCAGATACAGCAATATGCTGTGGATCGGCAATCGAATTTGTGGCGGCCTCATCGCTAAAATAAGACTTCGTAATCCCACTTAATTCACCAAGGTATAATTCGGGTTTTGTAATATCTACGCTTTCTGTGTAACAAACCGCACCAGGATTTTTAACGGTAATATTCGCTGCATTAAATACCGAAATATGAATGGGAACTACACTTTCACAACCTTTATTATTGGCAGCCTTGATGTAGAAAGTTTTATCCGTTAGTATTTTTATCGGTCCACTGATCTGTTTGGTTAAATCTTTGTCCTCGTAAACCTGATAGGTAAAATCATCGGATTTATTTAAGATGTATTTGGCGCTTAAAAGATCAATTTCAGCATTTTGGCAAACTACATCCTTTGCTAAAACTTTAAGTTCGTAATCTATACCATGAATTAAGGTGCTAATGGTGCTTGGGCAGCCAAAACCTGTATAAGGCACCAAATCCAGCACTACCTTGGAACCATTAACAGGTTTGGGTTTTATACTAATAGATTGACCTGAACCGTATTTAACCGATCGGTCTTCGTTATACCAGTTGTAAGTCTGAAAACCGCTTGGCCCTGAAAGATCAAGTGCATTGGCACTCGCACAGTAAGTATTTCCTGTGATCGGATCTCCGCAAACATTATTGATATCAACATAAGCATAACCAAAATGCGCTCCCCGCGAACAATCGGTACTCACAAATTCTATTAACAGCTGTTTGCCCTGATAGCCAGATAAATTTATGGTTACCGGCGACCAATCTTTGTAAATTACGCCTTCATAATCGGCGGATTTTTTAAAACCAGGCAGCGATGAGGTAGAAACATATTCGAAAGATGCGCAAGGGATATATTCATTTTTCGCTACATCTTTTATTCTTGCGATAAAACGGGGTTGCTCAAAGGGTTCATGTATAGGATCTTCCAGTACCACCGCATATTGATAGGTTAAGGTAAATTCTGGTCGGTCTGTCGGGACTGTCATCAGGTATGAAATTCCATCAATCTGACCGCCCGTTACGTTATTCCCTAATTTAACGGAGAAGTTTCCTCCTGAAGGTGGAATTAAAGGAAAACCACCATACGGATCCGTTAAATTTTTGTTGTTGATAATAGTATGCCTTCCGGAAACTGGTTTGGCCACCTCATTCATGGTTACCACATTCTGATTATTCTCGATTGCAATTGAACCCGCATAAATCTTCCAGTTCTGAAAATTTCCATTCTCAAATCCAATATTCTCCGGACAGGATTGTGCACATAATTTGGCTGACCAGGTAAAACTTACTACGATCAGCATCAAAAGCAATCTACTAATCAAAGTTGGGACGATTTAAATAGTTACGAAGTAAAAATATTGTTTTAGTGTATCCACAGTTATAGTGTCAGCTTAAAGTCATGGTTTTTTACACGAAACGGTTGCGTTATAAAAAAGTGTTTACAAATACTATACTTTATCGATCAAAGAAACAAAGAACGCAACAGGCTGATAATAAGAAACATACAATCATCCTGTAACTATTTATAAATTACAAAACAATACTTTTACTAAACTTTGATGCAGGCATAAAATCAGATGAAATACTTATTTTTTACATGAAATGGGCATTAAATGTTTACACTAAGTCCATTTACGCCTTTAATGGTATGTTTAGGCAGTCTTTTAGCTGACTAAAAACAAAGACAGGTGTAGTTTGTTAGAGTAATCAAATAAGAAAAAATTATGGAAAAGCTATATACAGCTGAAGTTACAGCTACTGGAGGAAGAGACGGGCACATTAAATCGAGCGATGGAATTTTAGATTTTGATTTAAGAAAACCAAAAGAACTGGGCGGACAAGGTGGCGCAACCAACCCTGAAGAACTATTTGCTGCAGCATGGGGGCCTTGTTATTTAGGTGCACTAGGCTCGGTTGCAGAACGTGAGGGTGTTGACATTAGTGAGGCCAATGTGAAAGTATTAGTTTCGTTTAATAAAGATGGAAACTCCTTTGTGCTATCAGCAGACCTGGATGTTCACATTCCTGGAATTTCGCATGAGGAAGCACAGGCTTTGGCTGATAAAGCACATAGGGCTTGTCCTTATTCTAAAGCGACAAAGGGAAATATTGAGGTAAGAGTTACTGCGGTATAGTGTAAGTCGGGTGTTAACCTCTGAATGACTAAATGCTAAAATTTCAAATTGTATGAGATAGAAATATCTGACCTTAGGAATAACCAGAAACAAAAAAGTCCCGATCAAAATCGGGACTTTTTTATTACTTTATATTTAATTAAACAGCTTCCTGTTCGATCCTTGTATTTGCTGGTCTGCCATTTTTAAAGGCATCGCGGGTTTTCAGGCCCAGCAATTCAAACATTGCCATATCATCTATAAATGCCGGATTTGGCGTCGTTAATAATTTATCGCCTGCGAAAATAGAACTTGCACCAGCCATAAAGCAAAAAGCTTGTTCCAGCGTACTCATTTCATTTCTACCCGCCGATAAACGTACCACCGAATTTGGCATGACGATACGTGCGGTAGCAATCATCCTTACCATATCCCAGATTGGAACACGTGGCTGATTTTCTAAAGGAGTACCTTTTACGGGTACCAAAGCATTAACCGGAACTGATTCAGGGTGCTTTTCCATGTTTGATAAAGTCTGTAACATCGAAACACGGTCTTCTACCGTTTCACCTAAACCGATAATACCACCACTACATACGGTTAATTTAGCTTTACGCACATTTTTAATGGTATTTAAGCGATCATCGTAAGTTCTGGTCGAAATAATACGTTTGTAATCATCTTCAGAAGTATCGATGTTATGGTTATATGCATATAAACCAGCATCAGCCAAACGTTGTGCCTGATTTTCGGTTAGCATGCCTAAAGTACAGCAAACTTCCATATCCATATCATTCACAGCTTTAACCATTTCAATCACTCGGTCAAAATCACGGTTATCGCGTACTTCGCGCCATGCAGCTCCCATACATAAACGTGATGCTCCACCCTCTTTTGCTTTAACGGCAGCACTAACAACCTGGCCAACCTGCATGAGCGGTTGCACTTCTAAATCGGTATGGTAACGGGCTGCCTGGGGGCAATAGCTACAATCTTCAGCACAGCCACCGGTTTTAATCGAAATTAATGAACTTACCTGAACTTCATTATAATCTTTATTTTCTCTGTGAATGGTTGCGGCTTCATAAACCAGATCTAAAAATGGTCTATTATAAATTTCGTGTATTTCTTCTTTTGTCCAATCGTGTCTTGTTTTTTGCATCGGGATCAGATTTTACAGATTTTAATTTATGTAGTCTTAGTTAAATTAACAGGTGCTCAATTTAGTTTTGCAAGCATTCAATCTTGAAATCCTAAAATCAAGTAAATCCTGATTATAGTAAAAGTTTACTGGCCAATCCTAAAATTAATAGGAAACCAAAAACATCGGTAAAAGTAGTAATAATTATAGATGATGCAATGGCAGGATCGATACCTACCCGTTTTAAAATAAGCGGAATACCTGCCCCTGTGATGCCCGCGATTACCAAATTACCCGTCATAGCCAGGAAGATAACCAAACCGAGCATCGGATTTCCGTCAAAAAAGAAAGCAAAAATAAATACAATCAATCCGTTAGCTGCACCGTTAATTAAGCCCACGGTAAACTCTTTCAAAACGGTTCTGTAAGCTTGCTTATCTGTTAAATCGTATAGCGAAATACGCCTCACGGTTACCGCAAGTGCCTGGGTAGCAGCATTTCCACCCATCCCGGCAATAATGGTCATATAAGCGGCTAAAGAAGGGATGAGTTTAATAGTAGGATCGAAATAACGTACCACCGATGATGCTAAAAAAGCCGTACCCAGGTTGATGATTAACCATGGTAAACGCGATTTTACCGCTTCAACCCAGTTACCGCTCAATTCCTCATCTTCCGATACCCCCGAAATTTTCAAGATATCTTCTGTACTTTCGGCCTCCATTACATCGATCACATCATCGAAAGTTACCCTACCCAGCAATTTCTGGTGATCATCTATTACCGGAATACTGGTTAAGTTATATTGCGAAATCAGGTTGGCCACTTCTTCCTGATCGGTATCAGGGTGCACATAAACGGCATCTATTTTAACCAACTCTGTTATCTTGGCATTGTGTTTGGCTTTAATGATATCTTTTAACGAAACTATACCTTTAAAAATTTCCTCGTCATCAACTACGTAAATGGTATAAAACTCCTCCATTTCTTCGCTTTGGCGGATAATCTCATCAATCGCATCCTTTTTAGTGAGGTTAATGTTTACACAGATCAATTCTGTGTTCATCAAACCACCCGCGGTTTTTTCGTCGTAAGTTAAAAGGTTTCGGATTTCTGAAGCGTGATCTTCGGTCAGGTCTTCTAAAATCTCGTTCTGTTCGTGGTCTTCTAACTGGGAGATAATGTCGGTCGCATCATCATAATCCAGTTCCTCAACAATCTCGGTACGTTTATCGGGGTGTAGCTGAAAAAGTAAATCTTCAGGATGGGATTCTTCATCCATCTCAGAAATAATCTCGGAAGCTATTTCTGCGGGAAGCAGGTTGATAATATGCTGTTGTTCGGATTTATCCAAACGCTCAAACAAAATCGCGATTTCTGAGGCATGATATTCCTCTAAAACTACTTTTAAAGTTTCATCACCAGCTAAAATTGCATTTTTAACCTTGAGTACGTCGCTTTTATCTATTTCGAATGACTGCATCTATAACCTAACCAAAAACGCCCTAAAGCTACAAATATTAAAAATTGATTTTTTACAATAAGTGACTTTTAATATTAGTCATTTGATGCAAAACCCTAATTATTTCTACTGTACCATCCTCACCCAGTTTGTAGAATATTAAGTGTGATTTAACCAATGAACATCTATATCCCTTTAATATATGATCCATTATCTTTCCATGTTCAAAATGGTTTGATAGATATTCACACTCATCGAGCAATAAACTGTAATATCGATCTGCCTGATCTTTAGACCAGTTTTTAAACGTATATAACCAAATATCTTCTAAATCTACCTGCGCAGCTTCACTAATACGGTAATTAACCATTATAAATGTTTGCGGTGTAACTTTTCCAAGTGCTTTACAGGATCGAAATCTTTAACGAACCCACTTTCCTCGCCTATTTTTAAAGCCGCGCGCAACAGTTCAATTTGCTTCTCCTCTTCCTCTAACAGCCTTAAACTTGTTCTAATTACCTCACTGGCAGAATTAAATTTCCCAGACGCTATTTTTTCACTGATAAAATTATCGAAATGATCGCCTAATAATATTGATGTATTTCGCCCCATGATTACTTATTTATTTCTAAATATACCAATAATTGGTACAAACACAAAACCTTATTTAAACCAGCCTTTACGCCAAAAATAAATTACCTGCAAAACCGCAATGACAGCCATTACAATCCAGGTATACAAGTAACCATGTTCCGCGTATAATTCGGGCATATTATCTTTCAGTATTTTTCCGGTTGTAGGATCTTCCCTGCTAAAATTCATTCCATAAATCCCTGCAATAAAGGTTAAAGGAATAAAAATGGATGAAATGATGGTTAGAACCTTCATAATTTCGTTCATCCGGTTGCTGATAATCGATAAATTCATATCGATATTGGCAGAAGCAATCTCTTTGAGTGATTCTATAAAATCAATAATCTGGATACAGTGATCATAAGCATCCTTCATGTAAGTTTTGGTCAGATCGGATATTAAGGGACTATCGGTACGGATAATATCATTCAGTTTATCCCGCTCCGGCCAGGCTACTTTCCTAATCGTGATTAAAGACCTTTTAATAGCTTGTGTATCGTACATGATTCTCCGGTCAGGATGATCGTATAAACGGTCTTCAATTGTATCCAGCTCTTCACCCCAGAAATTTAATAAGGCAAAATAATTATCTACGATAACATCCATAATGGCATACATCAGGTAACTAATGCCGCCAATACGAATGTTGCCCTTCCCTATTTCCAAACGTTTCCTTACAGGTTCAAAACAATCAGCATAAGTTTCCTGAAAGGTGATCATTGTACGTTCTGATAAGATAAAAGAGATCTGATCATTATTTAAAGTATTCTCCTCGTTTAAAAACAGATGCCTGCTTACCGCAAAAATGTACTTATCGTTATCATATTCATCCAGCTTCGGGCGCTGGTAAGAACTGGTAATATCTTCCAGTACCAGCCTGCTGATATCTAACTTTGAATAGAGCGTTTCAAATATATTCGGATCACCCAATCCTTTTATATCAAACCAATAACAAAAATCTTTATTTTCAATCAGTTTATCAATATTATTGATGTTCTCCAGTTCCACTTTTTTATAACTCTTTTCGTTATAAGTATGAAGTACAATAATTGGTTTTAATGCATCTTCGTCAATAGTATATAAACCCGGACTGGTACCTGGTGCTGGAACTTTATAGTGCTTATGGCGGTTACGCGGCTTGTTTTTTCCCATACATTATAAATATAGCCGGGCTTGCGGGCCCTGGTTAAACAACAAATCAACAATACTTAAGTTGGGCAAAAATTGATGTCTATCTTCAAAAACCTGATAATATGGCTTATTGTTTACAATATCTTCCTCTTTTTTAGGATTCATGATGGTACGATAATCCAGCTCCGGCGCTATATCATCAAAATACTCGGTGGTCACCTCGAAGGTTTTATTTAGTTTTAGCTTTTTGCTCAGCCACTCTACCAGTTCGAGGTTATAATCGAACAAAAATTCGAATTTATTGGTATAAAAACGTGAAAGTTCGTCTTCATAAAACTCGAAATAGGCCGAACTTCTGTAACAGCTTTCCAGGCTTAACCAATGTAAACGTTGCCATTTAAAATCATAACTAATCCGCACATCTTTCATTTGCGTGTGTGTTTTTGAGCCTTTAACCACAGGAACGGTAATATCCAGTTTTCCATTGGGCGAATAGATACTGGCCCTGTTGCGGTAAGTCTGCTTAGCTAAATGTTCATGTTTTTCGATTAAAAAATCTGTCCCAAGCTTTTGTAATAAAGTAAAATAGCCCACTGGTGGAAGATAAAATAATGGAAGTATAGCTGTATTCTGCATTTGAAAATTTATGTTTGTAGTTGAAACGTTTTAAAAATAATGATTAAAAGAGGGATTGCGCACGTTGGCGTATTTTTTTTATACCTGTTATCGCTGCTGCCTTTACCTTTGCTCTTTTTTTTTGCAAGATTACTATATTATCTGCTTTATTACGTAATAGGCTATAGAAAAAAAGTTGTCAGACAGAATTTAACCCACTCTTTTCCTGAAAAAGCTCCTCTCGAAATTAAGGCTATTGAGAAAAAATTCTTCCTGTATCTGGCCGAGCTTATTTTCGAAATCATTAAAATGACCAGCATTTCGAAAGCCGAAACGTTAAAACGCGTAAAATTTACGGGTTTGGAGCAACTAGAAGCTCATTTTAAGGCTGGAGAAAGTGTACTTGCCTGCACAGGCCATTATGGAAACTGGGAATTGGGTACTTTAGCTTTGGGCTTAAATATCTCTGCCAAAACCATGGTGATTTATAAACCCATTAGCAATAAAGTTTTCGGAAAGTGGTTTGATTATGCACGAACAAAATATGGGAATGTTTTTATCGCCATGCGACAAACTTTGCGGGGAATAGCCGCTTATAAAAACGAACCCACGCTTTTATGTTTTGCAAGCGATCAATCGCCTACCAGAGAAGAAACGAAATATTACGTAAATTTTCTGCATCAGCCCACTGCGGCACTTTTAGGTGTAGAAAAAATTGCGAAGTCTACTAAAAGACCGATATACTATTTTAAAGTTAACGTAGTAAAAAAAGGCTATTACCACATAGAAGTTTTGCCCATGTGCCTGGATCCGGAACGAATGCATGAATTCGAGATTACCGATCTACACTTTAAGTTTTTAGAAAATATTATTAAAGAACAGCCGCAATACTGGCTTTGGAGCCATAAACGCTGGAAATTTAAACCCGAATAAAAAAGAATGAACCCATCTGTAGCCGTTGTAATTTTAAACTGGAATGGAAAAGCATATTTAAAGCAATTTTTACCAGGAGTTTTGCTTTCTGAATATGATAATCTGCAAATTGTGGTGGGCGATAATGCCTCCACCGATGATTCTGTTTCATTTTTACAAGAAAACTTCCCTACCGTTAAAATTATCCAGAACGATCAGAATTATGGTTTTGCAGGCGGCTACAATAAGGTTTTAGAACGTGTTGAGGCTGATTACTTTATCTTACTCAATTCGGATGTGGAGGTAACTCCCAACTGGATACAGCCAGTGATTGACCTGATGGAAAGTGATGCACAGATTGCCGCAGCGCAACCTAAGATTAAATGGCAGTTAAACAAAAAACAATTCGAATATGCAGGCGCTGCAGGAGGTTATCTGGATATCTACTCTTTCCCGTTCTGCAGAGGCAGATTGTTTAATGTATATGAGTTTGATCACGACCAATACAATGATCAAACGGAAGTTTTTTGGGCAAGTGGGGCTGCATTTTTCATTAAAAGCAAATGTTGGGAAGAAGCGGGAGGTTTAGATGCAGATCTGTTTGCACATATGGAGGAAATTGATCTTTGCTGGCGTTTAAAGAACCTCAATTATAAGATTATGTATTGTCCGGATGCCGAAGTTTACCATGTAGGTGGCGGAACATTACAAACGGAGAATCCCTTTAAAACCTATCTCAATTTCAGGAACAACCTCATCATCATGCAGAAAAACCTACCTGCTGGCGATGCCATTTTCCGAATTACGATCAGGATGTTTATTGATTTTGTTGCGTGGTGGCACTTTTTGCTAACCGGAAAACGTAAATTCACCATGGCAGTGACCAAAGGTCATTGGCATTTTCTTAAATCGCTTTCAAAAACGAACAAAAAGCGCAAAAGCGTTCAAAAAGCATATAGTGAACATACCGGAGTATACAATAACAGCGTTGTGTGGGCATTTTTTATTAAGAAAATCAAATATTTTTCGGAATTGAAGTAAGAAGTAAGTCGTGAATCGTCATTCCCAGCCCGACTAGGAACAACGATTGCTAAGATAATTGCAATCCATAAGTTTTAAGATTCCCGCCTGCGCGAGAATGAGGACTCTTTTTAAATCAACAAACTTTCAATAGCCAGACGATACCCCTTCATACCAAAGCCTGTTAAAACACCCTGACAGTTTTTCCCGGTTAAAGAAACATGACGATATTCTTCACGGGCATAAATATTAGAGATGTGTACCTCAACCACAGGCGTTTTAATCGCTGCTATTGCATCAGCAATCGCTACTGAGGTATGTGTGTAACCGCCGGCGTTGAGCACTACCCCATCATAACTAAAACCAACTTCATGCAGTTTATTAATAATCTCACCCTCAACATTACTCTGATAATATTCAATTTCAATATCCGGATAAACCGTTTTTAATTCTTTAATATAATCTTCAATACTGGTGTTTCCGTAAATAGATGGTTCGCGAACGCCTAATAAGTTTAAGTTTGGGCCGTTAATAATTTGTATTTTCATAATATAATGTTGTAACGTTGCAATGTTATAAAAAATCTCAAATAAAAGCATGCTTTGGCCATCATATATTAAAGGATTTAAATCGTATTTAAAGTTAGAGCGGTCGTTATCCAGCAATTCTGTTGATGCCTATCTGAGCGATATTGATAAACTGATCCAGTTTTTTCAATCTTTAAATGAGGAACCCAAACTAACAGATATAACCATAACGCATTTAAAATCTTTTATCTCCTGGCTGAATGACCTGGGTATGCAAGCCAGTACGCAGGCTCGGGTAATATCGGGTCTAAAAGCTTTTTTCTCCTATTTAATGCTCGAGGAGGTGATTTCGAACGATCCTACAGCGCTGCTTGAAGCACCAAAACTCAGCAGAAAATTACCCGATACATTAAACATTTACGAAATTAACGAACTTATTGCGGGCATAGATGCCTCAAAATCCGAAGGCATGCGCAATAAAGCCATTATGGAAGTATTGTACGGCTGTGGCTTGCGTGTAACAGAATTAACCGAACTCAGGATCTCCAATGTATTTCCGCAGATTGAATTTATAAAAGTAATTGGAAAAGGAAATAAAGAACGTTTGGTCCCTATTGGAAGCGTAGCGTTAAAATTGCTCGATATTTACATCAATGAAGTGCGTGTACATGCTAATATTAAAAAAGGACATGAAGATTTTATCTTTTTAAACCGTTTTGGTGCTAAACTTTCGCGTATTTCAATTTTCAACCTGATTAAAAGCCTGGCCATTTCTACAGGATTAAAGAAAACAATCAGTCCTCATACCTTAAGGCATTCATTCGCTACCCATTTAATTGAAGGAGGTGCCGATTTACGAGCCGTACAGGAAATGCTGGGCCATTCGAGTATTACTACCACAGAAATTTATACGCACATCGACAGAGACTATTTAAGAGAGGTCATTACGCAGTTTCATCCGAGGGCTTAGAAATACAACCGAAAGACTAAAGCTGAAAGACCAAAAGCACCTTTGTAGATCCTGAAACAAGTTCAGGAGGACGAACGCCGAGAGATTTTACTCCTCTGCAACATATCTTCTGACCTCATTCCTCGAACTTCAAATATCTTAATCCCTGCTATTGATTCCTCACTTCTGACTCCCGACCTCGGACATCGGACTTCCAGCGCTCACCATCCTATCCTTCCCTTGCATATCCTGCCTTAACTCAATATTTACAAAGCCTTTATCTTTTAACATTTCAACAGTTTCTTTACCTAAATATTCGTTGATCTCGAAATAAAGTTGTCCGTTAGGTTTTAGGTTAGTTTTTGCAAACTCAGCAATAGCTTTATAAAATATCAACGGGTTTTCGTCACGAACAAATAAGGCTAAATGGGGTTCGTAAACCAATACGTTATGATGCATATCTGCCTTTTCTAAATCCCTGATATAAGGCGGGTTACTCACGATTATATCAAATTTTTCTTCAGACCTGAAAGTCAAAATATCGGCCTCAATAAACCTGATCTGCTCTCCCAACCTTTCGGCATTGTGCTTGGCTACAGTAATGGCATGAGCAGAAACATCCAATGCAGATACTTCAGCTTTTGGTAAATGTTTTTTAAGTGTGATGGGAATGCATCCAGAACCGGTTCCAATATCAAGAATACTGATTTTATGGTTACTGTTAACTGAAAACTGCGAACGGTTATCTGAAATAATCCAATCTACCAGTTCTTCTGTTTCCGGCCTCGGAATAAGCACATGCTCATTAACGCTAAAAACAGCGCCATAAAAATGGGCTTCTGCTAAAATGTGTTGAATAGGTTTTCCAATCTGCAAATCGTTAAGGATACTCAGGAGTTTTTGCATGTTGATGAAACTGACCTCAATATTCTTTTGCATGATCAGTTTACCGGAAGATAAGGCTAAAACCTTCTCAGCAGCAATACTAAATAATGCTTTTGCTTCATTATTATCATATAATGGCTCAAGTTCTAGTTCGTAATGCTCAGCTAATTCTCCTATCTTCATATTTACAAAATTACTTAATTGAGATGATAACAGCGCTGTTTTGGTAAGGCCGTGACTCTTTTTTTACTACTTTTGCGCTAATGAGCGATGAATTTTATATAAAACGCTGTCTGGACTTAGCGGCCCTGGCTTTGGGTAACGTTAGTCCGAACCCAATGGTTGGCTGTGTTATTGTTGTAGACGGCAAAATTATTGGAGAAGGATATCATCAGGAATATGGAAAATCGCACGCCGAACCCAATGCCATTAAAGCTGTATTTGATCACTTTGGCAATGAGGCTGAAAATTTATTAAAACAAGCTACTGCCTATGTAAACCTGGAGCCCTGTGCGCATTTTGGCAAAACACCTCCCTGTGCAGATTTGCTGGTCAAACATCAGTTAAAAAAGGTAGTTATTGGCAACAGAGACCCTTTTTCTGGAGTTGACGGCAAAGGTATCGAGAAACTCAGAAATGCGGGAATTGAAGTGTTAAGTGGAATTTTAGATGATGAATGTCGCTATTTCAACAGAAGGTTCTTTACCAGAATCCAAAAGCAAAGGCCATATATCATCTTAAAATGGGCCGAAACCGCAAATGGCTATTTCGCAACAAAAGATGGTCACCAGAAATGGATTAGCGGTGCCCTGGCCAAACGTTTAGCGCACCAATGGCGTAGCGAAGAAGATGCCATTCTGATCGGCAAACAGACTGCCATTATGGATAATCCGCAATTAACTTCGCGTGAATGGCCTGGCAAAAATCCCATTCGTCTGGTAATCGACAAAAACCTTCAGGTGCCAGTCACAAACCATATTTTCAATACAGCGGCCAAAACCATTATCTTTAATGAGGTTAAAACCGATGTAATAGAGAATATCCATTATATCCAAATGGAAGATATGCACTTTTATTTAGCGCAAAAAGTTGCCTTTCAGCTCTACCTGATGGATATACAATCGGTAATTATTGAAGGTGGCGCCAATATTTTAAATCAATTTTTAAGTACCAACCTATGGGATGAAGCGCGTATTTTTACTTCATCTAACAGCTGGAATGAGGGAGTTTCCTCGCCAGCCATAAATGGAAATTTGCAAGACACTGTACAAATTGGAAATGACAAACTCTCTATCTATCTAAACGACATCAAATAAATGATTTACATTATTTTAAGCATCTGCTGCAGTGTTACTGTGGCCGTTTTATTAAAACTGGCCAAGCGATACCAAATCAGTATTATTCAAGCCGTTACCATCAATTACCTTGCTGCATTAAGCTTATGTTTTCTCTTCTTCAAGCCTGATGTTAAACTGATTACCTCTAGCGCACCATGGCCGATTTATATTGCCTTAGCTATTCTATTGCCATCGATATTTTTATTCCTTGCTGCCTCGGTAAAAAACCTGGGCATTGTTAAAACCGACATTGCGCAGCGTTTATCGCTATTTATTCCGATACTGGCCGCTTATTTTATTTTTAAGGAAGATTTTAATAACCTTAAAATTATTGGGCTGGCAATAGGTTTTGTGGCAATTTTTTTAACTTTTATTCGAAAATCTGATCATGAGGAAAGCAGTAAAGGAGGACTCCTCTATCCCGTTATGGTTTTCATTGGTTTTGGGGTAATCGATGTCCTTTTTAAACAAATTGCATTATACAAGGAATTGCCTTATACTACATCGCTTTTTACTGTTTTTTGTCTGGCTTTTATCGTTTCATTGCTTATCGTAATTTCGATGGTGGTGGCCGGCAAAATAAAAATACAGCTGGTAAATGTAGTTTGCGGATTTATTTTGGGCTTCTTCAATTTTGGGAATATCCTTTTTTATATGAAGGCCCATAAAGCCTTAGCCGAAAATCCATCTACCGTTTTTGCAGCCATGAATTTAGGGGTCATTATTGCAGGTACATTAATTGGCGTAATTGTTTTTAAAGAAAAACTAAGCAAATTAAATTATGCAGGTATAATTTTGGCAATTGCAGCCGTTATCTTCATTACACTATCGCAAAATGCTGTTCGATGATTCATATAAAACCATCGAAAGTACTTCAGAAGGTATATTTCGAGATAAAGGCAGCAAATTTATTGCTTATGCCTACCCAATCCGTAGTGAGGAAGAAGTAAAACCGATTATTACCAGTTTACGTGCAGAACATGCCAAGGCCAGGCACTTTTGTTATGCTTATCGCCTAACACCTGACCGGTCTGTTTTCAGAGTGAATGATGATGGCGAACCTTCTGGTACTGCAGGTAGACCAATTCTGAATTGTTTATTATCAGAAGATCTGACTAATATCCTGATGGTGGTTGTTCGTTATTTTGGAGGCACATTATTGGGGGTTCCTGGTTTAATTAACGCATATAAATCTGCTAGTATAGAAGCAATTAAAGCAGCTGTCATTATCAACAAAACAGTTAATGATGTTTACGAAGCCTATTTCGAATACCTGCAAATGAACGAGGTAATGAAGTTGAGCAAAGAAGAAAACTTGCAAATATTAGGGCAGCAGTTTGATACCAATTGCATATTGAAATTTGAAGTGAGAAAAGCACAACTCAATCAGGTTTTAAGTAAATTTGATAAAATTGATGGGGTTAAATTAAAATACCTGCAAACGATTTAATAACCATGTCTTGAGTAATGATTACAGCTATAAATTCTGGTAATCAGTGAAATCTGCGGGCAAATATGAACCAAATATGAAAATATCAGAAAGCGACTTAATCATCAATCCTGATGGTAGCATATACCACCTAAATCTTTTACCTGGAGATATTGCCGATACCGTAATTACTGTTGGCGATCCCGACCGTGTGGGCGAGGTAAGTAAGTATTTCGATAAAATAGAGTTTAAGAAAGGCAAACGCGAATTTATTGCCCATACAGGCTACGTAGGCAAAAAACGAATTACCGTTCTCTCAACAGGGATCGGTACAGACAATATTGATATCGTTATAAATGAACTAGACGCACTGGTTAATGTTAATTTTGAAACCCGTGAAATTAAAAAAGAGCTTACCTCATTAAATATTATCAGAATTGGTACTTCCGGAGCTGTCCAACCGGATATTCCAATGGGAACGATTTTAGCGTCGTCCTATGGCTTAGGGATGGATGCGCTAATGAATTATTATCTTCAGCAATTATCTGGTGATGAACAGCTTTTAATGGACGATATTAAAGGGCATTTTGGACACCTCAAAAACATTCACCCCTATTTAACGGCAGCAAGCGAAACACTGTTAAATACTATTGGTAAGGACATGGCAAAGGGCATTACCATTACTGCACCAGGCTTTTACGCCCCACAAGGCAGAATTGTCAGGGCAAAAAATGCCGTTCCCGATTTTATTGGTTTGATTAACAGTTTTAAGAGCAACCAATACCGGATTACCAATTTAGAGATGGAAACTGCCGGAATTTATGCTTTAGCAAAGGTTTTAGGTCACAGGGCACTCTCCATTAATGCCATTCTGGCGAGCCGGGTAAAATTCGAGTTTAGTAAAGCACCCGACAAAATTGTAGAGCAGGCCATAAAAATGGTTTTAGAAAGGATATAGATGATTTTAAATTCCTGTTTTAAGTATTGCATTAATCTGCTATATTTATTTTAAGCGATAAAACTACATGAAACGGGCTTTAACTATTTTGATCCTTTGCAACTGCTTTTTCTTGTCTGTTTTGGCACAGGGAAATTTATTGAGTAAAAAGCTGATCGAAATGAAAAAGATTGCCTTAACTCATTACAGCCTGCATCAAATGCGTCCATATATCGACACATTGAACAGAATTTCCTATTTGTATTATAAGGAAAATCCGGATAGCAGTTGGGCTTACGCAGAAAAAGCCTACAAACTTGCTAGTGAAGAAAAATATCTGGTGGGTATTGCGCGGGCAAAACTAAATTTTTCGGGCAATTATTATTATCAGAAAAAATATGATAAAGCTTTTAAAGAGCTGAATAATGCTTACAGAATTGCGACTCAAACCTCCGATCAGGTTTTAATAGCAGTTTGTTTAAATAATATCGGACTCGCTTACGTACAGCAAAAAAATTATCCCATTGCACTTGGTCATTTTCACCGCTCTTTAGCATTGGCTAACAGCATTAAAGATTTTAATACGCAAATGCTCAGCAACTTTAACCTGGGTTTTTGTAATGCATTGCTTTTTGGCAAAGATAAAAAACAAGGTTACTTCAAAACTTCAATCCAACATTATCAGATTGCACAGGAAATAGCTAAAAAAATAAATAATATCACCTACATCTATACCTGTTATAATCGTATAGGAGATTTATATATCCTCAAAAATGATCACAAAAGTGCAATCAAATATTTCCAGATCGTTTTAAGCAATAAAAAAGAAGTTTCAGACTGGGAGCTTGGTGCTGCCTATGCAAGCCTTGCTAAAGCGAATATCGGATTGAAGAAATTTGATGATGCCATAAAATATGCTCAGGTAGGCTTTTCTATCGCAAAAAAAGATAACGACCACATCAATATCGATAAATCACTTACTGTATTGGCACAGTCTTACCAGGCAAAAGGTGACTTTAAAAATGCCTACAATACATTATCAGAAAAGGTACGTTTCGCTGCGTTGGCTACTGATGAGGAAGCCAGGAAAAAGATAGATGAATTGCTCATCACTCAAAAAAACCTCGAAAATCAATATTTAACCAGAGAGATCTCGGTAAAAGAGAAAAATATTGAGCTCAGCCGCTTATTGATTATAGCAACTGTATTTTTCTCATTGGTCGTTACGGTTTTATTGGCCACGGTTTATCGCAAATCAAAGCAAAGAAGCAGATTGAATAGATTATTGGCCGATAATAACATCGATATCCTTCAACAGAAAGATCTGATCGCGCAACAGAATATAGAACTGCAAAATAACGACGATTATAAAAATAAACTGATACTGGTTATCGGTCACGATTTGCGTTCGCCATTTGCCACGACATTACAGGCAACCAAGTTTTTTAAAGAAGGTGATTTTAGTAAAGAAGAACTTGACCTTTTTATTGATGATTTTCAGGAAAAAATATTGAGCAGTCTGGAGATGTTGAATGATTTAATTATATGGACGAAAAATAATAAATCAACCAAGGCCAACAGAACCCCTTACAAACTCAATAGCGTAACCGATCTGGTTATTAAAGAATTGGCTCAGACTATTTCGTTGAAGCAGATATCCTTACATCATCACCATACAACAATAAACGATGTGGTATTAATAGATGAGAAACAAGTAATGGTTATCTTAAGGAACCTGATTACCAATGCCATTAAATTTACCAAACCTAAAGGCACTATTGAGGTTTTTTATAGTGCTGAAATAGCTACCAATAATATTTTTCTTCACATTAAGGATAATGGTGTTGGCATGGATCCCAAAAAAGCGGCCAGGCTTTTTGCTGTTTTTGGTGATGAAATGTCATCTAAAGGAACTGCCGGTGAATCAGGCCTTGGGATTGGCTTAAGTTTGGTTAACGATTTTGCAAGATTAAACGATATCAAAATCCAGATGAAAACGCAGGAAAATGGTGGAACTGAGTTTATTCTGGGTTTTAGCCTTGTTTAATACACTCTGATCGTTCAATCAACCATCAGAGTGTATCGTTATAAATTAATCAGTTTGATTAAACGCTGGGAATATGCTCTTTTACCAGTTCATTCCCTTCTGCATCCAGATAGGTACAGGTCATTTCGTCCAGATCAGTTACCCATTTTTCAACACCCGCATCTGCAGCTTGCTTACAAAATGTAAAATAATCGGTTTCTCCCTGCTGATGTATTTTCAAAGCATGCGCCAGTTTATCAGCAGAAGATGCTGTATTGATCGTTAGGCCTGGGTACTCGTCAGGGCTTACCTGTTGAGCATTATCTTCATCATCAAAATAAATCGATAAGCCGTTAGATAAGTACACATCATTACGTTTAACACCCATTTCCTTAATTTCTTTTATAAACTGAGGAAAATCTGCACCAGTTTTAATTTTTGATTCTGCTGCCCGGATGTTTTCGATCGTGAACATAATTTATCTGTTTAGTGAAACTTTATAAATGGTTGTTTGCGTGTACAAATCATCCGGTCTTAAAATGGTAGTTGGAAATGCTGGAATATTAACGGCATTTGGATGGTGTTGTGTTTCTACACAAAAGGCACCATAACTGTCATAATCCTTTCCGCCTTTACCGTTCTTTACGCCTAAATATTTTGCGGTGTACAAATGGGCTACCGGTTCTGTAGTATATACGCTTAAAACTAAACCGCTTTCTTCCTCAATTGTTTTGCTGGCCAGCGATAAATCGCCATAAATCTTGTCTAAAACGAAAGTTTGATCATATCCCTCATCCTCATTCCAATCCTGCCCTATCGCTTTAGATTTAGTAAAATCCAAAGGTGTACCTTCAACAGGGATTAATTTACCCGTTACCGAATAATTATCATCTTGTTCCAAATAATTTGAAGCGAAAATCTGTTGTTTATGGTTTTTAATGCTTCCACCTTCAGGAGCGAGATTAAAATAACTGTGGTGTGTTAAGTTAATCGCGGTAGCTTTATCGGTTTCTGCCTCATAACTTAATATCAGCTCATCATTGTCAGTCAGTTCGAATGTTAAATCAATAACCAGGTTTCCGGGAAAATTTTCCTCTCCATCCACACTTTCATATTGCAGGGTAACTGAGGGTTGTGCGCCATCATTAATTTCAACAATATCCCATACTTTTTTATCAAAACCTACTATACCGCCGTGTAGTGTATCGGTACCGGCGTTTTGTGCCAATTGATAAGTTTCATCATCAATCTGGACTCTTCCATTTTTAATGCGGTTGGCATATCGGCCAATTATAGCACCAAAATAAGGGTAGTTTGCCAAATAAGCTGGATTGAGGTATTCGTCAAAAGTATCGAAACCAAGCACGATATCCTGTTTTTCGCCTTTGGCATTCTTAACTACAAATTTGTTGATGATTGTACCATAATTGAATATTTTGACATAAGTGCCTTTGCTATTGGTTAGTTCGATTGCGATAACTTCTTCGCCATCAATAATTTTTCCGGTTGGTATTTGCTGAACGCTCATAAATTGTAACTTAGGGCTTTTGTTTCCTAAACAAACATACTATTATTAATGCTTTTTATAAATATATTTTAGCCAAATGAACATTAACCTACAGGAAAAATTTGCCGAACAATACCATAAAAAAGCTGATGCCATTTATTTTACGCCCGGACGGGTTAACCTCATAGGCGAACATATTGATTATAATGGCGGTTTGGTTATGCCCTGCGCCATTACCTTAGGAACCTGGGTAGCTATAGCCCCAAATAACGACAACCTATTTAGGTTTAAAAGTTTAAACTTCGATGTTCAAACAGCGGTAACAAGCAATACCATAAACGAAAAAGATGGTAGCTTATGGGCGAATTATCCTGTTGGGGTAATTAACGAATTTATTAAGGATGGTAAGGAAATTAACGGCTTAGATTTTCTGTTCTACGGAAACATTCCAATCGGATCAGGACTTTCTTCTTCAGCTTCTATAGAAATAGCCACCGCTTATGCCTTAAATACTTATATAAATCTAGGTTATGATAAGCTGGACCTCGTTAAAATCGCTAAACGTGTTGAAAATGACTTTATCGGTTTAAATTCGGGGATAATGGATCAGTTTGCGGTTGCTTTTGGAGAAAAAAACAAGGCAATTGTTCTAGATTGTGAAACTTTAAAATACAAAATGGTTGATGTTGATCTCGGCAATTATGTTCTGGCCATTATCAATACCAATAAACCACGCGAACTGGCCGATTCTAAATACAATGAGCGGGTTGCTGAATGCCAAACAGCATTAAAATTATTAAACGAAGAAATAACCCTTCATTATCTTTGCGAGTTAACCGCTGAGAAATTTGCACTTCACAGTCATTTAATAACAGATCAAACGATCTTAAACCGTGCGACGCATGTAGTTAAAGAGAATGATCGCGTTCATTTAGCAGCTAAAGCACTAAATGGAGGAAATTTAGCAGAGTTTGGCCGTTTGATGTACGCCTCTCACGAATCTTTACGAACATTATACGAGGTAAGCGGAAAAGAACTGGATGCGGTAGTCGATTTTTGTGCTGATTATGAGCATGTAATCGGCGCAAGGATGACGGGCGCCGGATTTGGTGGTTGTGCAATCGCTTTATTAGAGAAAGGTTTTGAAGAAGATTTTGCAAAAAATTTAACAGATTACTACGTAGAGAAGATCGGCTACCCGGCTGCCATTTACATTAGCGAAATTGGTAACGGGCCATATTTAACTACAGATCCTCAAAGATAAATACAGATTCGGCATGATATCGAATCGGTGTAATCCCCCGATCTGTGTAATCAATTAAAATAATGAGAAAATTAAAATTAGACGAGTTAAATCGTCCGGATATTGAAGAGTTTAAAGCACAGGAGAAGTTGCCTGTAGTAGTGGTTTTGGATAATGTCCGCAGTATGCATAACGTAGGCTCGATTTTCCGCACTGCAGATGGATTTGCCCTGGAAAAAGTGATACTTTGCGGTATTACGGCACAACCGCCACACCGCGAGATCGAAAAAACAGCATTAGGTGCCACACAATCTGTTGATTGGATACACTATGCCGATACCTTACAGGCTGTTGACGCCTTAAGCGCTTTAGGTTATGAGATTGTTGCGATTGAGCAGGCAGAAAACAGCACGATGTTAAATACTTTCCAACCCGATCCAAACAAAAAATATGCACTGATTTTTGGGAATGAGGTTGATGGTGTGAGTGATGAAGTGATGGCTAAAATTGATGAGTGTATCGAAATCCCGCAATTCGGAACGAAACATTCTTTTAATATCGTAATTTCTGCAGGTATTGTTTTTTGGGATTTCTTTGCTAAATTAAGGTTATAGTCTTTCATAAGAGAAATGGAAAATCTATTCTTAAAAAAACTTCGGGTAAAATCTGGTGATGTGATTAAGATAGTTAATGCTCCGGAGCAGGCGGGTGCTATATTTGGCGATATCCCTTCAGATATTACGATAAAATATAATGGAGATGAAACTACGTTTAACGCATTGGTCGCTTTTGCCATAAACAAAGATCAGCTCGACCAGCAAATTAAAAACAATCTGGATTATATTGATGCCAGGACCATTATCTGGATATGCTACCCTAAAAAAACGTCAAAAATCAAGTCTGATCTTGATCTGATGAAAAGCTGGGAAGAATTGAATACATTCGGCTTAACACCATGCGCATCAGCAGCAGTAAACGAAACCTGGACAGCTTTGCGTTTAAAACTCATTGCTGAAGTAAAACCATCCGGAATGCGGAACGACCATATTAAAACCAACGAGTTTGGTGAATATATCGATCCGGTGAATAAAATAGTCAAACTCCCTGAAGATTTAAAAACCCTTTTGGAAAGCCATCCTCAGGCATTCGATTACTTTAATCAGCTCGCTTATACCCACCGCAAAGAATACGTGCTTTGGCTTTTATCTGCAAAACAGGATAAAACGCGTGCAGGCAGGCTCGAAAAAACTTTAGAGATGTTATTAAACCATAAGAAAAATCCGTCAGACAAGTAGGATTTAAACCACTACATCACAGCTCCGAATTTAGATTTTGTATAGAATACTAGACAAAAAATGGTAAGATCTTAAATCTAAAGTAACTTTTTTGTGAAATAATTTTACACCCCTAATCTTCTGATAACATGCTATTTGTAAGAAAAATTATGCTTTTGGCAGGGTTTTTTCTTAGTCCGTTCAAAACAGTACGATATAAAAACTGTTAAGAGACTAATATTTACAAAATAGAAAAACATGAATACAAGAATTACTAAATCAACAATGTTGATTGCTTTATTAGGTTTATCATCACAATTATTTGCACAGGAAACACCAACCAGCACCAGTGCTGCAGGCCGTTTCTCTCCTACTCAATTCCGTACCTGGTCTATAGGTGTTCATGGAGGTTTATTAACCCCAAGAACTATTTTTGGCAATTCGAACCATCAATTCGAAACGCCGGTTGAGCACATCGGTTACGGTGGTTACATTAAAAAACAAATTTTGCCATCATTGGGTATCCAAGCCGATTTCTTAGCTGGTAAAGTTGAAGAATTAAGAGCTGCAACTGGTACAGGTACTTTTATTCCGAATACTGGTTACAAAACCAATATCCAATGGTCGGGTGCTTTATCTGCCGTTTGGAATGTAGCAAACATCAGTATCAATCAGGAAAATGCAGTACTTATCCCTTACTTAAAAGCGGGTGCTGGTTACATGTCATCAGGCGCTACGACTAACCCTGCCAATGTACAGGATGCCGGATATTACAGAGAAGGTTGGTTTGTACCAGTTGGCGCAGGTGTTAAATTAGGTGTTGCTAAAGGTATTAATGTAGATTTAGGTTACGATGTTAATTTTGTTAAATCAGCTAAATTTGATGGATTTAATGGTCCAACTAACGACAGGTTTGCCTATGCACATGCTGGTTTAGAGTTTGCCATTGGAGATAAATCAAAACCTCAGTTACAAAACTACAGCTCTTTGGCAAATTTAAACAAACAAACAGCTGAAGAAAGCGCTGAGTTAAGAAGAGCATTATCAACTGCTGAGCAAAATGCACAACGCGATAGAGAGCAATATGCGAAAGATTTGGGTGATGATGATAATGATGGTGTAGCCAATAAATTCGACAAATGTCCGGGAACAGCATCAGGTACTGTAGTTGATGGTTCTGGTTGTCCAATTAAAGTTCAACGCGAAATTATTAAAGAAACCAAAGTAATTACTGAGGCTGACCGTAAAGTGGTTAGAGATGCGATTTCTAATTTAGAGTTCGATTTAGGTAAATCAACTATCCGTTCTAAATCATATGCTACTTTAAACCGTGTTGCTGGTTTATTGGTAGAGAAAAACTTTAGCTTAAAATTAGCTGGTCATACTGATAATACTGGTAGCAGAGAGTTAAACTTACGTTTATCTAAAGACAGAGCCGAATCAGTAAAAGCTTATTTAGTATCACAAGGTGCTAATGCATCAAGAATTGAAGCTACAGGTTACGGACCTGACCAACCAATTGCAACAAACAAAACTGCAGCTGGTCGTCAACAAAACCGTCGTGTAGAGTTTACGTTATACTAATCGTAAATAGAGATTAACAAAAAGCTCCCCGGATTAATTTCCGGGGAGCTTTTTTATATATTCAAAGCACTGCGTCATGCTGAACTTGTTTCAGCATCTTTATTGGCAGAATGGACCCTGAAATAAATTCAGGGTGACGCCCTTTGTTAAGACAAGCCCTTCTTATTTTTATAAGTCATTTTGGCCTTTGTACCCGCGCTGTAATTGTAGTTTTTTAAATTACTGGCTTTCTTTTCATGAAAAGCAGCACCTCGTTCGGAAGTTTCGTCTTCTTCAGCACCCTTCTTTTTCTTCGGTTTCGCGGCTGCATCAACTACTTTCAAATCTTCAGGTAATTCCATTACTTCCAATTTCTGACCAATGGCTTGCTCAATTTTTTTCACCTCAATCAATTCGATATCGGTAGAAAATGTAATGGCCACCACATCTTCATCGCCATGTTTAACAATGCGCTGAATTAGTGTTTCTTTCTGCTCAGGTAATTCAAAATGCAGGATAAAAGGAATCCCTTCAATATTAAGTTCGCCTAAATTCTCGTTGGCTACAATTAAAACCCTTGCATCCGGATTATCTTTAAAGTCTTCAATATCATCATAACCTTTATCATCAAAAAACAGCGAACGGTAAATACTGATCTCCCCTTCCTTATGCTGATTAAAGTTCTTGTAAACTGTTTGTGCGGTTAAACGTGTATTGACAAAAACCACCACTTTATCAAAAACTTCGGTATCGTTTAATAATAAAGTTAACAGGTTAAGTTTGGTCCTGAAATTAGGCACCTGATAAAGCATCTGCTGATAAACTTCCGCTTGCTTTTCGCCAATTTCATCTACTTCAATTGTGGTAGTAGAATCTTTCATAAAAGGCGAAATCATATGGTTCAGTTTCTCGTGCATAACCTCAGTAAACACCACATGCTGAGACTTATAAGCGCTGTTGGCTAATTCTACAACCGGCAACTGTAAGCCTTTTTTAACAATAAGCTCTGCATTATCTACAATGAACAATTGTATTTTATTGGTATTTAAGGCTAATTTAAGGTACAATGCACGAGCCCGGTCAGGCACTGCAACAATAATATCACAGCCATCTGTAATCTCATTCATTTGTGTATCAACAGCACCACGGCTGTCAATTCCTAAAATCCTGAAGGTACTGTTCCGGTTCAATAATTTAAATTGCTCCAAAACATGATCTACATGTTCTGCATCTGGCACTAAAATTAAAGCTCTTGGTGCTTCCTCAAATGCATACTTCAACTTCATTAAAGTAGCTAAAACATAAGTTGTTGTTTTTCCCGACCCCTCTGGTCCTACCGCTATAACATCTTGTCCACCTAAAATGCGCGACATTGTTCTGGCTTGGATTTCTTTTGGCGTTAAAAATCCTGCATCAGTCATGGCCGCTACAAGTGGTTTGCTGAGTTTTAATTTATCTAAAGACACAATTACTATTTTAATGTTTGAACTGCAAATATCCTTAAAATAATTAGCTTTTCTGAAATTGAATTTAAAGGCTTCAAAACGGATGGGACAAGTTCCAGAATAAATTTGCTCGGTTTTCCAATTTATCCAATCAAAAATAAGCCATTTTTTAGCAGGTTTATTTGGCTAGAGCTTTCATTTCCAATAAAACAATCATCCACATGAAAAATTATTTTACTGAAAATGAATCAGTTGAAATATTTATTAAAATAAATACTACTAAATCTATAGATATTATATACTTATTTCTATATTTGCTCAACATTAATCATTAACAAAAAATATGTTGAACAATTAAACGCTAAAATGATGTCGATTTATTTTCAATACCCAGCTATAGATGACTATCCGAAACTCATTTATCCCTTACAAACCGGAACAGATGAACAAGCGTTTGCACAGGATGAAGATAGCTTAAATAAAGAACAGATTTTAGAATTAAGAGATTATTTGGCATTAAAGCAATTATAAAAACAGGGCCAGTTGACCGATTGGAAGGTTGGAGTTTCATAAACTCTTTACGATGGTTCGAATCCATTACTAGGCCGCAAAGTGTATCTCATAGCACTTTACCCTGATTCTGCTCAATCAGGCAAGATTTGGTTATCTTATATTTGTTTTGTTGTTAGCAAAGGCTATCCGCGATGGATAGCCTTTAATTTTTTAACTCTCCAGCAGCTCATCTCTTATTGCCTTAGATGGTATTTCTTAATAGTGAGTAATTATTAAGCAGTTTTGTTATCATTAAGGAGTTAAGAAAGTTAAGGTTTGGAAATGGGTTCTTTCATGTACTTAACCTCTTAAGGTGTGCGATATAGTGAAGCTTTGGCCCTTAAGGAATTCACAACAATTAAGTTAGACAGTATTTTTAAATTGTTTAGAAGCGCAATTGCAGTGCTCATCGTGAGGGCTTCTTCCTGCTGTCCGCTTCAATCTTTTTGGAAAAATTTCCGAAAATAGAACATAATGGTGCCAAAAAGTATTTCCGCTCCCATCAGGGCTATTGAGCAGATACAACGATTTAAAATGTCATTTCGCGGACAGTGAATAGGATAACATTTATTTTTTTTCAAAATCTCAAAACATTTTATTTCATTCTTGGTTATTTATATAATTCACATTATACTAATCTTTTACAGATTAATTTGTTTGGTTTAAAAAGGGATTTATGGATATAAATCCCTTTTCTTTTATGCAAATATTTTAAATCATATCTTAGCCCAATCAATATCACACCTATACTTTAGATGAACAGAAAACATTTCCTTTCTTCGTTTATTGCAGCCACAACTGTACTTCCTGCTTTTAAAACACTCGCCAATACCATTGAAAGTGAATCTTCGTCATTTAAAATTCCCCCGCATTTAAAACCTGGTGATTGTATTGGGATTACAAGTCCGGCAGGGTACATTACTCAAGCGCAAATCCAGCCTTCCGTTTTACAAATGCAGAGCTGGGGATTTACCATAAAAGTTGGCAATACCATTGGTAAACGCAATTTTACCTACGGCGGAACGGATGAGGAACGGCTAGCTGATTTTCAACAAATGCTTGATGATCCAACAATTAAAGCAATTATGTGTGCCCGCGGTGGTTATGGTTTTGTACGGATTATCGATAAATTAGATTTCTCTTCATTTAAAAGAAACCCAAAATGGATTATTGGTTTTAGTGACATCACCGTTTTGCATTGTCACCTGTCCAGAAATTATGGCATTGCCTCTATTCATGCTAAAATGTGTAATAGTTTCCCCGATGACTGGAGTAAAGCTGAACCCATACAGATTGAAACGATCCTATCTATTAAAAATGCAATAATCGGTGAACAAATGGGCTATATTGCTCCTGTTAATATCAATAACAGATTAGGCAAGGTTGATGGTGTTTTAGTTGGGGGAAACCTGAGTATTATCGAAACTTTGGCTGGTAGCGATTCCGATTTAGATACCAAAGGTAAAATCCTTTTCATCGAAGATACCGGCGAATACCTCTACAGTATCGATAGAATGTTATGGAATTTAAAACGCAGTGGCAAACTAAAAAACCTTAAGGGATTAATTGTTGGTGGCTTTAAAGTTAAACCTGATGATGAGGGGGAAGAATTTGGCAAAACTATTTATGATATCGTTCTAGAAAAAGTAAAGGAATACAGCTATCCTGTTGCTTTTGATTTTCCTGTGGGGCACCAGCGAAACAACTTCGCTTTAAAGTGTGGTGTAAACCATACTTTCATCGTAAACGAAACAGGCTC
Organism: Pedobacter sp. GW460-11-11-14-TSB4; assembly: GCF_059423705.1. Classification (NCBI taxonomy): domain Bacteria; kingdom Pseudomonadati; phylum Bacteroidota; class Sphingobacteriia; order Sphingobacteriales; family Sphingobacteriaceae; genus Pedobacter; species Pedobacter sp. GW460-11-11-14-TSB4. The sequence goes on along the minus strand of NZ_JBWKYI010000001.1, from coordinate 94,577 downwards.
AACGCTAAGAAGTATTTAATTTCTAATGTTTTAGGGAAGTAATTTTAAGAAAAATGCAAGCCGGGTAATTGAACAGTTGATTAAATAATTTCGTATTTTTGATTTAAAATAAATGTTATGACTATAATCGCACATCCTAAAAATAAAAAGCAGGAGATTGCAATCGAGGCAGTTTTAAAAGCTTTAAATGTTTCTTTTCAAAAAGAAGAGGATAGCCCTTATAATCCTGAATTTGTAGAAAAGGTAAAAGCAAGATCAGTTAGTGCTGAAAAAGGTAATGTAATTAGGATTAAAGACCCCAAAAATATATGGGAAAGTATTTTATAGAAGTTGAAAAACTAGCAAAAAAAGACCTAGAAATACATTATAAATCTGGAGATAAGCCCTCAATCAGAAGAATCAACCAAATTTTCATTGAATTATCAGAACACCCGGAAATAGGAATTGGGAAACCTGAAAAATTAAAATTCGATTTATCTGGTTTTTGGTCGAGGCAGATAAACCGAAAAGACAGGTTGATCTATAAAATAGAAGAAAACATAGTTACTGTAACCATCATCTCAGCGCTTGGCCACTATGGTGATAAGTAACTGATTTTTCAATCAGAGTACAATAAAAAATTATATTAGCTAATTAAAATGTGCTGATCCTGATACACAAATCGCCGCAGCAATACGCATGACAAGCAATCCGCACGCTAAACGGTCTTCACTTCGTCTTCGCTATAATCCTTAATATCAGTAATATATCCGTTAATCAAAAGAAAATCAAACAAGGGTTTTGCTTCTGGTGTAACCGGCATATTTTCAGTGGTAATTACCTGATTGGTCTTTTTATCCAGGAAAGGATAAGCAAATAAACGCACATTGGTATTAAACATATCGTTCACGTAGCTTAATAACTGACCTGAATAATTTTCGCCGCTAAAGTTTTTAGCGTTGAATACAAATTTTAAGTTGTTGATGTTCGTAGCTAAACCAACACTTTTGGGTTTACACCTGGCCAGGTATTTAGCAAGACGGTTGTGTCGGGTAAAATTAGAAACGATAACAATATTCCCGGTATCGCACATTTCCTGAGCGCGTTTAGCCACTGCTTCTAAATCGATATCATCTGGCGTTTCTTGTGCATCGGTTAACACATTAGTTAATAAAACCTCTATCATTACCGCCAGGTTTCCTTCTTCTACTTTGTTTGTACGCTTAAACTGATCGGTGGCTTTATTAAACAGATTAAAGTTAGGTAATGATTTCTGACCGTATTTGGTCCTTAAAATCATGATATCCTTTTTATACAAAAGATCTTTAGCCTGGCGAGGGTGCGCATCCGAATCGAAAATCGCAGCTGCCGAGAAATCTTTCATAATCATATACAAATTAAGCAGAATATTGTCTACACCTGGAAAAGCCGGTCCTTTAACCGAAATCAGATCGATTTCTACCGAACCTATGGTTAAGTTATCGGCGAGCGATTCTACCATCAGTTTGGGATCCTGGTAATGGTAAAATGCAGCATAAAGTAAGTTTACACCAATAATACCCAAAACCCTTTGCTGCATGTTTACATCGGTATCCAGCAAACGCACATGAAAAAATATCTCATTAGGCAATCCTCCGGGCTCATTTTGGAAACGGATTCCAACCCAGCCATGTGGTTCGTTTGTACGTTTGTAATTTAGGGTTGTTACCGTATCTGCGAAGGCAAAAAAGGTACGGCTTTCGTATTTTTCGCCTGATAAACGTTCGTTAAGTAAACCAAATTCGTGATCGAGCATCTGTAAAAGCCTGTTCTGACTCACATAACGACCATTCGTCTCCGCTCCATAGATGGCATCGCTAAAAGTCATATCGTAAGCCGACATGGTTTTGGCAACTGTTCCGGATGCTGCACCAGCATTAAAAAAATTTCTTGAAACTTCTTGTCCCGCTCCTATTTCGGCAAAAGTGCCGTAAATTCTCGGGTCAAGATTTATTTTAAGTGCTTTACGCTTCGTATCCAGAATTTCTCTCTCCATGCCGCAAAAGTACAAAAAATTGAGATTAAGCTAATTTTAAGAATGTAACTTAAAATCAATCTAAATACTTAAGCAATGATATACCTCGCGACGCAACGTCATTTCTGCTGAAGCACAGTGAAATAGAGAACTCTAATGCCTTTATTCAACTATACAGATTTCTCCACTGCGGTCGAAATGAAGATTTTACTCCAAAAAAACAAGGTTAATGCCATCCAGCATTAACCTTATAAAACCTAAACTTAAACTATTATGAAACCTGCATCAATTCTCCATTACATCTACCTCAAATCCACCTGATGCAAGTCTCATAACCTTTGAAAAAACTAAACTATTATGAAAAATCCTCTCCCGAGAAAATCTTAATTACGATACTACAATTTCTTTGTGTTGCAATTTAGCATCGTCTTTTTTACTGATATTGATCGATAAAATACCGTCTTTATATTCGGCAGTAATGTTATCACCATCAGCGCTATCTGGTAAATTAAATGATCTTGCAAATGAGCTATAATCAAATTCTTTACGTGTAAAATCTTTAGCTACCTGGATTTCTTCTTTTTTAACTTCTGCCCAAACTGAAAGGGTATCTTTCTTTAAATTGATTTGAAAATCTTCTTTTTTCAAACCTGGAGCAGCTAACTCAATAACATACGCGGTTTCATTTTCATAAATATTCACATTTGGCGATTTATCAACCATTTTGTTTTTACTTACTGCATCGCTAAACAATGAATCAAAAACATTGTTAAAGTAAGGAGCTGTGTTACGGGTTCTGTTGTTAAAATTTACTAGTGTCATATCGCTTATTCTTTATTTTTTTTAATTTTTAAATTGATAATACACCTTATTCAACTTACATACCAAAGCAAATATTTATGATTTTTAAGACATTTTGGCAAAATAAATCCAAATCAAAAGACAAATTGGCAGAAATAAAGAATTTCTCAGACAAATTCAACTATAAAACCAATGTCCATTTGCGCTTTATTGATTTCGATATGATGGGTCATGTAAACAACTCGGTCTACTTTACCTATCTGGAAATTGCCAGAACTAAATACTGGGAAGAAATTATAAAGTGGGATTGGAAGAAAACAGGTATTGTAATCGCCCATGCTGAATTAGATTACATTCTGCCTATTGTAATGAATGATAAAATTGCCATCCATGTCAAAACATCGAGAATTGGCAACACGAGCTTCGACTTAGACTATCAGATTGTTAAAATAAAAGGAGCCGAAGAAATAATATGCAGTAAAGGAAAAACGGTTTGCATTGCTGTTGATTATGCAACAGGCAAACCAACTGAATTACCAGAAGAAGAGAAGCGAAAAATGTTAGATTTTGAACAATTAGCATGATAAAGTAATCGTCACCCTAAAAACAAGTTCAGGGTGACGAAAAAATTAATCAGGCATAATCTTCCCTGGATTTAATATCCCCTTAGGATCGAAAATATTTTTAATGCCCCTCATTAAATTCAGGTGGATTTCAGAATATTTAATTGGCATAAACTCCTTTTGCACCAGACCGATTCCATGTTCGCCCGATAATGTTCCACCCAAAGCAGTGGTTAATTCGAATATTTCAGCAATACCGAACTTAAGTTTATTTTTCCAGTCCTCATCACTCATGCCGGCTTTTATAATATTTACGTGTAAGTTTCCATCACCTGCGTGACCGTAGCAAACACTTTCAAAACCATATTTGGCACCAATTTCTTTAATTCCATTAACGAGTTTAGGTAAAGCTGCCCGCGGCACAACGGTATCTTCCTCTTTATACACCGAGTTTGATTTAACCGATTCGGCCATGGTTCTGCGCATGCGCCACAATTCTTCTTTTTGAGCAGCAGTATCAGCAAATAACACTTCCGTACAGTTGTGCTCTTCTAAAACAATATTGGTTTTCTCGCAGTTTTTAAAAATATCGTCCAAATCATCTCCATCAAACTCAATCATCAACAACGCAGCAACATCATCTTTTAAATCGAACTTAATATCATCGAATTTAATTACCCACTCCACTCCTTTCCGCTCCATAAACTCCAATGCCGATGGGGTTACCCCTGCCCTAAAAATTGCAGAAACAGCTGCGCATGCATCTTCATTAGTGCTAAAAGAGCCCATCATTAAAACAGACTGGCTCGGTTTTGGCAGTAATTTGGTCACGATTTTAGTCACCACAGCCAGTGTACCTTCTGATCCGATCATTAACTGCGTTAAGTTATAACCCGATGCATATTTTAAAGTATTGGCACCTGTCCATATAATGTCGCCATTAGGCAGAACCACTTCAAGGTTTAAAATATACTCGCGTATGGTTCCATATTTTACTACCCTCGGTCCACCAGAACCATGGGCTACATTGCCACCGATAAAGCAAGATCCTTTACTGCTTGGATCAACGGGATAGAGAAGTCCTTTTTCGGCTACCGCATTGATAAATTCCTCGGTAATTACGCCCGGCTCAACTGTAGCCTGCAGGTTTTCGGTATCAATATCAAGAATGGCCTTAAATTTCTCCATCGATAAAGAAATACCGCCATAAATCGGCAAAGCTGCACCGCTCAAACCTGTTCCACCTCCACGTGGCGTAACCGGTACATGGTGTGCATTACAGATTTTCAATAAAGCAGAAACCTCTTCGGGTGTTGTTGGCTTTACGACAACCTCTGGCTGATAACGCAAATCCTCGGTTTCATCATGACTGTAATTTTCTAAACTATCAGCATCAGTAAAAACTTTCTCTGCTCCAACAGCAGCTTTAATTTCTGCTAAAATTTCAGGATTTATCTTTGTAAAATTCATTTTAATTGGCTGATGTATAAGTAAGTTTAACAAAAGAATGTCCGATCTGGCCCGGCATTGGTGGATTTAATTTCTTCATACTCACCTGTACAGTTTCAACAAAAGGGTACAATTCAATTACTTTCAAAATGATATTCTTCAAAACGGTTTCTAAAAGCTTCTGTGTATGCTTCATTTCTCCGATAATGATAGCGTTCAAATCTTCATAATTAACAGTCTGCCCCAGTTCATCATCAAAACCTTGCGGTGTAAATTCTGTTTCAAGATCGACAACAAAATGATTTCCAATAAGTTGCTCTTCCGGATAATACCCATGTAAGGCAAAGCATTTTACATCTTTTAACGCTACGGTTTGTTTGAAATGGCTCATGTATGTTTTGTATGCTGCAAAATTAATTTTTTATTCATGAATATAATGCCCCTTGTCGTAAATTGTTACCTTTGAAATTAACGCGATTTCTTAACCAGATAACACGAAATTACATGAGCAAATCAGCAAAAAAGGACCTGTACGAGGCACCAGACTATTATTTATTAGACGAATTGTTAACCGATGAGCACAAATTAATCCGTGCCACGGCCAGAGATTGGGTAAAAAAAGAAGTAAGTCCGATTATTGAAGATTATGCGCAAAAAGCAGAATTTCCAAAACATTTAATAAAAGGTTTGGCCGATATTGGTGCCTTTGGCCCTACTATTCCGGTTGAATATGGTGGTGCAGGGCTAGATTATACAGCTTATGGCATTTTAATGCAGGAAATAGAACGGGGTGATTCTGGAATCCGTTCTACTGCATCTGTTCAGGGTTCATTGGTAATGTATCCAATTTATGCATATGGTTCTGAAGAACAACGTAAAAAATATCTCCCTAAACTAGCCAGTGGCGAAATGATGGGTTGTTTCGGATTAACAGAACCAGATCATGGTTCCAATCCGGGTGGCATGGTAACCAATATTAAAGATGCTGGTAGCCATTACATTTTAAACGGCGCAAAAATGTGGATCAGTAATGCTCCATTTGCCGATATTGCAGTGGTTTGGGCAAAAGACGAATCTGGAAAAATAAGGGGATTGATCGTAGAGCGGGGAATGGAAGGTTTTTCAACACCAGAAACACATCATAAATGGAGTTTACGAGCATCTGCTACAGGTGAGCTGGTTTTTGACAATGTCAAAGTACCCAAAGAAAATATTTTCCCTGAAATCAGTGGATTAAAAGGCCCCTTAGGCTGCTTAAATCAGGCCCGTTATGGTATTGCCTGGGGTGCACTGGGCGCAGCAATGGACTGTTATGATACCGCTTTACGTTATTCGAAAGAGCGTGTTCAGTTTGGGAAACCGATTGGCGGTTTTCAGTTACAACAAAAGAAATTGGCCGAAATGGTGACTGAAATTACCAAAGGTCAGCTATTGGTTTGGCGCTTGGGTGTATTGAAAAGTGAAAACAGGGCCTCAGCAGAGCAAATATCGATGGCGAAGAGAAACAGTGTGGAAATTGCACTCGATATTGCACGTAATGCCCGCCAAATGCTTGGTGGAATGGGCATTACAGGCGAATACTCTATTATGCGCCACATGATGAACCTGGAATCGGTTGTTACCTACGAAGGAACACATGACATACATTTACTCATTACCGGAATGGATGTAACCGGATTAAATGCATTTAAATAACAACAGGAAGACAAAGATTTAAGGATTTTCATGATACCTAAACCCATAAAATAGATAAGCAACAACTGAAGTTGGTAAATTAAATAGTTTTATCCCTAACTATTGTCTTGAACCAAGTCTAAACGACACGCTCAAGATGGACATAGATGAGATAAACTACAAAATAAACGGCTGTGCCATGAAGGTACATAACACCTTAGGAAATGGTTTTCAGGAAGTTATTTATCAACATTGTTTAGCTATTGAATTAAAAATGCGGGATTAAAATTTAAGAGAGAAGTTGAACAAGCCATATTCTACAACACCATTGAAGTTGGGAAAAGAAGAGCAGATTTTATTATTGAGCATCTGGTGGTAGTAGAAATCAAAGCCATCATAAATCTTGAAAATGTGCACTTGGCTCAAGCTAAAAATTATGTCGTAGCTTATGGGTTTTCTATAGGATTATTAATTAATTTTGGCGCCACAAGCCTTCAATTTAAAAAGATATACAATCCTGCAATAAATAAATATAGATCAGGATTAAACAAGATTTAAAAGACGGGCATGATGATGCATACTTAATCTTAATAATAAATTAACGGGATTTGATTTTTAACGAACAATAATCTTGAAAATCATTAAATCCCAAAAATCACGATACAGAATGGACTTTAAAAAATACACCTACATACCTGCCCCACCAGAAGAAGTTTATTTAGCACTTACCAAAGAAACCAGCATAAAGTTATGGACTGGCGCCGAAGTTGAATTTGAAGAAGCACCTGAAACTGAATTCTCTTTCTGGGACGGGGACATTACGGGCAAAAATATTGAGTTTGTTTACGGTAAACAGATTGTACAGCAATGGTATTTTGGAGAAGAAAACGAACCTTCTATTGTAACCATCAAACTTCATGAAGATAAAAAAGGAACTTCGTTAGAGTTTAAACAAACCAACATTCCCGATGAAGACTACAAAGATTTTACTGAAGGAATCCAGGAATATTTCCTTGGAGGATTGGTAGATTTCTTTGACGAATAAATTAGCCGAAATTTAAAGGTAGCGAGTAAGCTTTCTTCAGGTTATAAATTCTAATAAAAACTTATCGAAGCCTTTACTGTTCTGATATAAATAGAATCAAATATCATGAACAGAACATTAGGACTTGTATTAATCGTTGTGGGCATTGCCATGCTCATCTGGACAGGCTTTACTTATACCAAAAAAGAAAAACTAGTTGATGCCGGCCCCATTCAAATATCTGCCGACAGAGAAAAAGCTGTTAACTGGCCACCATATGTGGGTGGTATTATTTTAGTAGCTGGTGTATTTGTATTGGTGGCTTCGAAGAAGAAATAAGAAGTTTGTCATGCTGAGCCTGTCGAAGAACTTTAAAGCATTTCAACAGGCTCAATGTGACATCAGAACATCTATATCTCCGAACTATAAACTGATCTTATCGCGTCTCTTAAGTTATATTTTGAAGCCATTACTTCTCCATAAGCACCTGCACTACGGATGGCAAAAATATCGCCCCTAAAAGATTCTGGTTGCTCTACCTCTTTGCCAAAACAATCGGTACTTTCGCAAATCGGTCCTACAATATCATATTTTAGAGCAGTAGACTCCGGACTTCCGACTTCAGACTTCCGACTTAAATTTTCGATTTTGTGATAAGCCTGATACAATGCCGGACGCATTAATTCTGTCATACCTGCATCTAAAACCACAAAGTTTTTCTTCTTTCCGTTTTTAATGTAGAGTACTCTGGTAATTAACGATGCCGATTGGCCAACTAAAGCTCGTCCCAATTCAAAATGCACTTCCTGGCCAGGTTTAACCGTCAAAAACTCACTAAAAATTTTAAAGTAAGATTTGAAATCCGGAATCTGGTGATCAGGATTATGATAATCGATACCTAAACCACCGCCAACGTTTAATACCTGAAGGTTAAATCCTTTATCTTCAAACCATGCTGCAAACTCGTTAACACGAACGCAAAGATTTTTATAAACATCCAGATTGGTAATTTGTGAACCAATATGAAAGTGGATTCCGATAAATTTAAGATTTGGTGAAGCTTTTAAGGTATCGGCACATTCAGGCAAATCCCATGAATTAATCCCGAATTTATTTTCATCCAAACCAGTGGTAATGTTATGGTGTGTATGTGCATCAACATTAGGATTGATACGGATAGCCACCTGAGCAGTTTTACCCTTTTTACCGGCAAGTTCATTTAAAACTTCTAACTCCTGAATAGATTCTACGTTAAAACAGAAAATATCCAGATCTAAGGCCTCATTAATTTCCTTATCAGATTTACCCACTCCGGCAAATACAATTTTTTTATGGTCAAAGCCCACTTCAACTGCTCTTCTTACCTCACCCGCACTCACACAGTCTGCACCAAAACCAATTTCTTTGATTTGGTTTAACAGCACACTATTGAAATTCGCTTTTAGTGCATAATGGATATGAAATTGATATGGAGCCGCTGCATCTGCACAAGTGCGCAAGGTTTTTTGCAACAGATCGGTATCGTAGTAGTAAAAAGGCGTTTCAATATTGTTAAACTTTGATATATCTTTATCGGCGAACATGTTCAAATTCCTTATTATAATTTTAATTTTATTCTTTGGGCTAATTTATTTGGGTAACTACCTGGATTTAAAGCATGGAAGAATTACCCAGAAACAATACAATGGTAAAATCCGATTTTTTATCGTGTTACTTTTCATTGTACTGTTCCTCTTATTTATCAAAAAATGAAGATAGCAGCTGCCATATTTATTGTTCTTATCCTTTCTGCAGGATTGTATAACTCCTACAAAAAATATAAAAACGGATTATTACCATCAAGCTTTCTGGCTTTTCACTTCCTTATCGGATTGCTGGTCATCATCGGCGCCTTTTTCCTCTTATTCGAATAATCTATTGTGCAGACTTCTTAAAGCCTCCGTTTTATATTCGCTTAATATTAACAGCGAAACGTTATAGTTGCTACCTCCGTAAGAAATCATACGGATCGGAATGTGTTTTAAACCTTCCAAAACCCTGCTGGCAAAACCATGTTTCTCCGAACCGAAATCGCCCACCACACATACAATACTGTGGTTGGTATCTACTTCTACTGTTCCGAAACTTTCCAGTTCTTCGATAATTTGTGGTAAATGGGCTGTCTCGTCGATGGTTAACGATACGGCCACCTCAGAAGTGGTAATCATATCGATCGGTGTTTTGTAACGCTCAAAAACCTCAAAAACCCTACGTAAGAAACCATAAGCCAGCAACATACGACTCGATTGAATGCGGATCGCTGTAATGCCATCTTTAGCAGCTATTGATTTAATTTTACCTCTTTCGCTATCATGGGTAATCAAAGTACCCGCTGCAGAAGGTTCCATGGTGTTTAACAGACGCACCGGAATTTTATATTTCTGTGCAGGAAAAACGGATTGAGGGTGTAAAATTTTCGCACCAAAATAGGCCAGCTCGGCTGCTTCATCAAAAGATAATTGCGCAATTGGCTTGGTTCCCTTAACAATACGCGGATCGTTGTTGTGCATGCCGTCGATATCCGTCCAGATTTGAACTTCTTCAGCCAGGATTGCCGCACCCAATAAAGAGGCAGTATAATCACTTCCGCCACGACGCAGGTTATCTACTTCACCAAAACTATTGCGGCAGATGTATCCTTGTGTGATGAATAATTTATTGTCTTTATGTTGCTCCAACAAAGGTGTTAAGTGCTTTGTGGTAAAAGGAATATCAGGTTCGTTATCTTCATCCGTTTTCATAAAATCTAAAGCAGGTAATAATACCGATGGTACACCGATCGACTTCAAATAGATATGATATAATGTTGTAGACAATAATTCGCCCTGAGCCAACACTACTTTCTCTTCAATTGAAGTGAAAATATCATTTGCCAATCCGGCTAAGAAACCGAAGTGATAATCGATTACTTCATTTCCCTGCTCCTGGAATTCGGCTGCAGGCAATAACTCAACAACAAAAGTTTTATATTTTTGATATAGATTTTCGACGCACTCGCTTCCCTTCTTCTTATCTCCAGCTAAAAAATAATTTGCAATTTCTACTAAACTATTTGTAGTACCAGACACGGCTGATAAAACTACAATCTGCTCTTCATTTGGATTAATGATATCCAACAACTTCGTCATGCGCTCAGGACTACCTACAGAGGTACCCCCAAATTTTAATATTTTCATTTTAATACTGGAATATGTAATTTTCTTTATTATTGTATCGGGGCGTGAAATTAAACAAAAGCAGCTTAAAAGCAACACCCTCAACAAAATAAAATTTGGATGAGTTGAAATAAATACGTTTCAAACAAACATCATTCATTAAAATTTGTTCAACACCAGATATTAAATTTAAAAAACAGCTCAATGCAGGCAATTGACCAATCAACGCAAGCCACAATTAATCAGTGGTTAAGTGGAAATTACGATGAAAATACCAAGGCAGAAATTCAGGCCCTTGTAGATAAAGATGCAACTACCGAATTAACAGATGCATTTTACAGAAGTTTAGAATTTGGAACAGGTGGTTTACGTGGTATTATGGGTGCCGGCTCTAACCGGATTAATAAATACACCATTGGAACGGCAACACAGGGATTAGCCAATTATTTAAACAACAAATACCCTAATGAAAAAATCAAGGTGGCCATTGCACACGATAGCCGCAACAATTCCGATTATTTCGCTAAAATTACAGCTGATGTTTTCTCCGCAAACGGCATCCACGTTTATTTCTTCTCCGCATTAAGACCAACCCCTGAACTTTCTTTCGCAGTGCGCCATTTTGGTTGCAAAAGCGGCGTGATGCTTACAGCGTCACATAACCCTAAAGAATATAATGGTTATAAGGCGTATGGTGCTGATGGTGGCCAGTTTACTTCTCCTGATGATAAGTTAGTGATTGATGAAGTAAATAAGATTAAAAATATTGATGAAGTTAAATTCGACCGTGTTGAGGCCAATATCGAGTTGATTGGCGAAGAGGTTGATAAACTTTATTTAGACGGCATTACCGCACTTTCAATCTCACCAGAAGCGATTAAAAGACAACACGATTTAAAAATTGTATACTCGCCTATCCACGGGACTGGGATTACCCTGGTTCCTAAAGCCCTGGCACAATTTGGTTTTACCAATGTAACTTTAGTTGAAGAGCAAAGTACACCAGACGGAAATTTCCCAACAGTGGTATATCCTAACCCTGAGGAAAAAGATGCTTTGACTTTAGCAATGAATAAAGCAAAGGAAATTGATGCTGATTTAGTTTTGGCTACTGATCCTGATGCTGACCGTGTAGGTATTGCCGTAAAAGATAATAATGGCGAATGGGTATTGCTTAACGGAAACCAAACCGGATGTTTATTAATTAACTATCTTTTATCAGCCTGGGAAGCTAACGGAAAACTGGATGGCAATCAGTTTATTGTGAAAACCATTGTAACTTCTAATTTGATTGAAGAAATCGCTAAGAAAAAAGATGTTACTTATTACAATACCTTAACAGGGTTTAAATACATCGGTCAGTTAATGACGGAGTTAGAAGGCAAAAAATACTTTATCGGTGGTGGTGAAGAAAGTTATGGTTACCTGATCGGTGATTTGGTTCGCGATAAAGATGCTGTAGTTTCTGCAGCCTTCATTTCTGAAATGACCGCTTATTACAAAGATAAAGGTGCAAGTTTATACAATGCTTTACTGGATATGTATGTTGAGTATGGATTGTACAAAGAAGATTTAGTTTCGCTGACCAAAAAAGGTAAATCTGGTGCTGAAGAAATTAAAGCCATGATGGTTAAATTCAGGGAAAACCCTCCTGCCACATTAGGCGGTTCTAAAGTTTCGGTACTGAAAGATTACGAATTAAGTCAGGAAACAGATTTAACAACCGGAAAAGTAAGCAAACTGGATTATCCAACTTCTGATGTTTTACAGTTTATTACGGAGGATGGCAGTATTGTTTCAGCCCGTCCGAGTGGAACAGAGCCAAAAATTAAATTCTATTGCAGCGTAAATGCACCATTAGCTGATCGGAAAGATTTTGAATCGGTTAACGCGCAACTTGGCGATAAAATCAAAGCGGTGATGGCTGATTTGCAGGCTTAATTTTAACCACAGATATGAGGATTAACACAGATGAAATCATTCATCTGTGTTTTTTATTTTGTGTCATCCGATTGCTATCGGATTTATTTCAGGGTCATAATATCAGAAAAGATGCTGAAATAAATTCAGCATGACAATTGCGTTTTAATCTTAACTTTTAATCAATCAGCTGCTTTACATTTTTCTTAGAAATATAAATAATAGCCGATTGGCTTTTCTGGGCAGATAAATATCTTCCTGTTTTTTTATCATGAATGCTTCTTCCTGCAGAAACGTACAATTTTCCTGATTTATCTACATGCAAATTATTGATCTGGTTATCAAATGGGACCTGCAATATTTTTGATGTGCCATTTTTAAAAACCTCGATATCGCTTTTTAATACGTAACTCGACATCGAACTTCCAGCTATGGGTTCTAAATTCTCTTTTAGTTTAATTTTCTCTTGATTATCCAGATAAATCGTGGCGAACTCCTGAAATCTTTGTTCTGAAATACGGTATTTACTGCACCAATCCCAGGTAAATCCTTTATCTAAACTAAAAGATTGACTAAAAGTGGCCAATTGCAGGTTATCTTTAGTTCGAAAGCTGTTTGATTGCAGGGCGAAAATGGTATCCTTAAAGGATAGAAAACCATAAATGGGTTGATTGTTAACTTTTGTTTTTCGCCAGGTTTTTCCTTTATCAGTGCTTTGATAAATCTCAGTCAGTGTAGATACCATTAGCGTATCATCAATATCCCCGTAAACAGCATGGGCTTCTCTCCCACCTGCAATTTCAATCATGGTCCAGTTTGGATCATTGAATGTAGGGGTCACCTCCGGCACTTCTTTTTTGGCGCATGATGACAATACCATCATCACCGCGATAGTTTTAATTAATTTCATAGGTTTCATTTTTGTGTAAGGCAAGATAATTAAAAAAATCAATTAACTAAAAACACAGGTGAAATTAGCTACAAAGAAGTGGGAATAATAAATTTTCCGTCTCCATTTTAATTCAGTAGCAAAACAACTTGAATTTCAACATCTTTCTCTGTGTTCATCTTTAAAAATCAGCAGTTAAATTTATCTACATGTTTTTCTTTGCTGCAACCAATTTCTTTAATACTTTTGCAGCGCAATACCATGTTCAAAAAATTCTTAATATATCTTATCGTTACTTGCATCGTTTCTAATGGCGCCATGCAACTGGTTATATATTCTGGTTATAAAATGAACAAAGAATACATTACAAGTGTATTTTGTATTAACAAAGAACATCCTGAATTACATTGTGATGGACAGTGTTTCCTCGCCAAAAAATTAAAAGACCTCGAAGGTAAAAATAAACAGGCCCAGGAAAACCTGAAAAGAGTTGCAGAGGCTGAGCCCAGGTTTCAGACTTTAGCAATAAATCATCATCTTCCTTATTTCATTATTACTTCCGAAAATCTTTACATCGAAAAACCGGTTAAAGACCTTTCCATCTCTATTTTTCATCCACCGAAAACGGTTTAAGTAAATCTTTTTTTTTTGCGATCGTCACCCTGATCCGAGTTATCGGATTTATTTCAGGGTCTATCATGTATTTTCATTAAGATGCTGAACTGAATTCAGCATGACGACCCCTATTAAAATTTCTTAAATATTTTACTTATCCAATTTTCTTAAAATGAAATTATCACAATACTTTTTGGCATTATTATGCCCTGTTATCATATTATCTTCTTGTAAAAAAAGCACTGACGAAGTTACAGCAGATACTAAATCTACTTTCACTATTGAATTTGAAAACCAGGTAAACGGAAGTCCCTTAGTTTTAAATAGCACCACTTATAAAAATGCCAAAGGCGAAGATTTTAAAATCAATGTTTTTAAATACTATGTAAGTAATATTAAATTAAGCAAGGCTGACGGAACAACTTATTTAATTCCAGAGAGTTATTTCTTAATCGATGCAGCCAAGGAAGAATCGACTAACATTACCTTAAAAGATGTACCAACAGGCGATTATACCAAAATTGAATATACAATCGGTGTAGATTATGCCCGTAATTTCGCAGGTGCACAAACAGGGGCTTTAGATCCGATCAACGGCATGTTCTGGACATGGAACAGCGGTTACATATTCGTTAAACTGGAAGGAACTTCGCCGCAATCGCCGGCAACCGGAAACGCACTTACCTTCCATATTGGCGGTGTTATCGATCCAAATAATACAATCAGAACATTCGCTACCGAAATTAATGCCGCAAACCCACTTCGTGTCAGAACCGATGGGAAACCAAATATGCATTTCAAGGTAAATGCCGCTGCATTATTTACAGGTAAAACCGATGTCAGTTTTTCTGCTTTATATTTCACCATGGGTGGGACAAATTCTGTAATTGTAGCCAATAACTATGCAAATGGCTTATTTCGTTTAGATCATATCCACAACTAAATGTTAAGGAAAATAACTGTCTTCGCAATGCTTTTTTTAAGCATTGCGTTGATGTATGCCTGTAGCAAGAATGAAGAAGAAGTAACTCCGGAAGAAAAGAAAATTACCTTTTCAATTCCTGCCAACTTCCCTGCTCCGGCATATAATTTCGAAGACAATAAATTAAGCAATGCGGGTTTTGCGCTTGGTAAAAAATTATTTTACGATGCCCGATTGTCGGCTGATAAAAGTGTTTCCTGCGGAAGTTGCCATCAGCAATTTGCGGCATTTACACAACTCGACCATAAGGTAAGCCATGGTGTAAACAACTGTCAGGGAAAGCGTAATACCCCTCCGCTTTTTAACCTGGCCTGGCAAAAAGCATTCTTCTGGGATGGTGGTGTAAAAAACATCGAAACCTCACCATTAAATGCCATTACCGACGCCTGCGAAATGGGAACGGATATTGAAACCATCATTGCATTTCTGAAAAATACAGCACCATATCCTGATTTATTTAAACAGGCATTTGGTTCAACAGCAATTAATTCGCAGTTGATCTTAAAATCGATTACCCAATTTACGGCAGTATTGGTTTCGGGCAATTCGAAATACGATAAAGTAATACGTAAAGAGAATGGCACTGCTTTTACATCTGCAGAACTGGCTGGTTATAACCTGTTCAAAGAAAAATGCACCTCTTGTCATGCAGAGCCATTTTTTACCGATTTTTCTTATCGCAGTAATGGCTTGGATCTGGTAAGTACAGACGAAGGACGATCGCACATTACCGGCGTAGCTTCAGACTTTGGGAAATTCCGTGTACCTACTTTACGCAATATCGAATATACCAGTCCCTACATGCACGATGGTCGATTTTACAGCTTAGATGAGGTTTTAGAACATTACAATTCGGGGGTAAAAGCCTCAACCAATCTAGATGCGCAATTGAAAAGCGGAATTCCTTTAAACACCACAGAAAAAGAGCAGATTAAAGCCTTTTTAAAAACATTAACAGACAATGAATTTATCAAAAACACATTATACAGCGAGTCCTAAGCTATTAATTCTGGTTTTCCTCCTCATGAGCGGCCAGGTTTTCGCCTGCGACATTTGCGGCTGTTTCATGGGCATCACGCCTTATTATAATCGCAACAGTATCAGTCTTTTGTATCGCTACCGCTCCTTTAGTGGTTATGAAGGACAATCACACGCCTTATTCCCTAATGGAGGAAGTTTCTTTATTCCCGCACGAAGTCAGGATTCGCCAATAACTAATCACGCAGGTAATCCCGGTGATTATGAGCTTTACCGCTCTTTAGAAATCAGGGGAAAATATTTCATCAATAGCAAACTCGAAATCAATGCGATTTTACCTTATGTTTCTAACAGCGAGCGCTACAACGGTTATACTTCTTCTATCTCAAGCATTGGCGATATCAACCTGTATGCTGGTTATCACCTCGTTCAAAAACTTGAGGATAATTTCAAACAACAATTAATTGCCGGAGCAGGAATAAAATTACCGACAGGTAAAAATGATTTCAAAAATACAGCAGGTATCCGTTATTCCTCACTGATGCAAGCCGGAACAGGAAGTACAGACGGTTTTGTATACCTGAACTACATGGTCGGCTTGGGTAAATTTGGGGCAAGTTTAAACACCTCTTACAAGGTTAACGGAACGAATAACCGAGACGAAGGCATCGCCAACAGTACCACTAGTTTTCTGAATATTTTTTATACACAAAGAATCGGTAAAGATGTTCAGATCATGCCTTCAGCACAGTTTTTTTATGAATATTCTGGCGGAGAAAAGTACAAAGGACAAAAAACCGGAGAACATGTGATGAATAACCTGATGGGTGGTGCTGGCATAGATGTTTTTTATAAGAATGTAGCCTTAAATGCTGGCGTGCAAAAGAATATCTGGGAAGCTGAAACCGATCATCCAATGAGTGCAGGAAAGGTTTACGTTGGCCTTACTTATAATTTTTAAATCAAAGCATATGAACAGATTAAATATTGCAATGCTATGTTTGGTAACGGCTACGTTTATTTCATGCAAAACAGAACCTGATGCCAAAGCAGTTCGCCAGGAAGTGTTAAACATCCATGATAAATTAATGATTGATGGCGAAAAAGTAATCAAAAATAAAATGAAATTAGATACCCTCCTGGTGTCTGATCAGATTAAACTTTCTCCGGATTCAGCTTTACAAAAGCAAAAAATTAGCGATCTAATCACTCGGTTAAATGCTGCTGATGAAAAGATGATGGATTGGATGCATTTCTTTAAAGATGATTTTAAAGGAAAAACAGAACAAGAAGATCTGAGCTATTACAAATCTGAAATGGTGAAAATCAGGGCTGTTGAAGATAGCTATATTAAGGTTACCAGAGCATCAGATTCGTTGATCAAAATATATCAGTTAAAACAAAAATAATTACAAAGTCGGAGGTCAGGGGTCCGAAGTCAGAAGATGTGGAGTTTAGCAATTGAATTTCCAAACATCAGTCTTCCAACACCTGACCTGAGACTTAAAAACAAATTCAAAATGAAAAAATTAAATTTCGCAATAATCCTAATTGGATTGGCAACCATAACATTCCGATCAAATGCAAATCCGGTAATCGACAAGCAAAAGATCAAACTCATCGATTCGGCAAAAAAAGTATTGGTAGATCCGGTTTGCAAAATGAAGGTGAAAGCTGGTGCTCCTAAAACCGCGGTTTATAATAAAGTTACCTATACTTTTTGCTCCGAAAGCTGTAAACAAAAATTTGTAGCAGAGCCAGTGAAGTACATTAAAAAATAAGTCGGGATCCGAAAGGCCGTATTAGGAAGTTTAGGAGCATAATCCCTAAATGCCAAAACATCGGTCTTCGGACAGCAGACTCCGGACTTTTCCAAACAATTAATTTCTTAAGAAGAATACGTTGTATATTTACATTTTTAAAATAAAATCATGAATAAAATTACTGCTTACCTTGCTGGTTCCATACTGGCTGTTTCTATATTTACCGCCTGCAAACAAGAAAGAAAGCTTCCATTTTATGGCGAACGCCATGCCGAAACGGTTAGAGATGCAGCAGGCATAGAGAAAATTGATACCGTTTATCAAACTATTCCGAACTGGTCTTTTTTAAATCAGGATAGTGTAGTAACAACAAACAAAGCAACTGATGGCAAAGTTTATGTAGCCGATTTTTTCTTTACTTCATGCACCACCATCTGCCCTACCATGCACCGAAACCTGGCAACGGTTTTCAGCGAATTTAAACTCAACCCCGACGTGATGTTTGTATCACACACCATCGATTTTAAATATGACAAACCCAGTGTTTTAAAAAAATATGCACAAAAACTTGGCGTAGATGGTTCGAAATGGCTATTTCTTTATGGCAGTAAAGACAGTGTTTATACTTTAGCCGAAAAAAACTATTTAGTGGCTGTTGGTGAAGATAGCACGGCAAAAGATGGCTATATTCATCAGGGTTACCTGGTTTTAATAGATAAAGACAGGCATATCCGCGGTGCTTACGATGGTACTAAAGAAGACCAGGTAGAACAATTGAAAAAAGATATTCCGGTTTTATTAGCGGAGTATAATAAATAGAATTCTTAGCCACGGAACCATGGATTAATACGGAATTAAAATTCTATTTCTGTATTTTCAATATTTCCGTGGCAAATTAAACAAAGTTTCAATGCGCAAGTACATCATCAATACTACCATTTTGCTATCCCTGGTTGCTATTATCTTTTCCTGCCAAAATCAGGAAACCATCGATCTGCAAAATTACATGTCGAATGGAAAAGATATTTACAAAGCCAAGTGCCAGAATTGCCATGGTGAAAATGGTGAAGGATTGGGACAGCTTGCACCACCCCTAACCGATTCTGTTTTTCTCAAAGTAAATAAAACACGTTTGGCCTGTTTCATCAAAAACGGAGCGAACGAATCGCTGATTATTCATGGAAAGGAATACAAAGAAAAAATGCCTGCCTTCCCCGAACTTGCCGATATTGATGTGGCGCAGGTAATGGTTTATATCACTAATTCGTTTGGCAATAAACAGGGCTTTGTGCCTTACTCGGAGGTGTCAGAACATTTGCAGAATTGTAAATAAACAGGTGCTATAATTATTTCTATTTCAGGTATTTTTCTTCTACTGCGTACGTCACCCTGAATTCATTTCAGGGTCTTAAATATTAATACAGATACTGAAATAAATTCAGCATGACGATAACCAGAGATAAATCTTCGTGTTCTTTGTGCCTTTGTACTTAAAAAACCCCATCTTTGCGCAAAATGCAGGTTGTTCTATCGCTGTCTCGGGTAAAATCGAGAGAGAGGAAAGTCCGGGCAACACAGGGCATCCCGCTTTCTAACGGAAAGGGGTTCAGGAATGAAAACCTGAATTACGGATTAGTGCAACAGAAAATATACCGTCCCGACCTAAAGTCGGGATAAGGGTGAAAACGTGCGGTAAGAGCGCACGAGCATTACAGGCGACTGTAGTGGTTTGTAAACCCCGGGAGTTGAAAGACCAAATAGGCTAACGTACGTAGGGCTGCCCGTCCGATGTTAGTGGGTAGGTCGTTAGAGATAAACGGCAACGTTTATAGTGGATAAATGATAGAAATCTTGAGCAATCAGGAAACAGAACCCGGCTTATAGACCTGCATTTTTTTATTCATTTAATAAAATACTTTTAGTTTCGTCGAGTTTAAGTACTTCCTCTTCACCTAAAACAGGAAACTTCAGGTCGAGGCTTTTAAGTTTATCTTCAATAATTTCACTAATTGCCAGCCGTGCAAACCATTTTTTATCAGCCGGTATGATGTGCCAGGGCGATTCTGCTGTACTGGTTTCGTTAATGGCTTCCTGATAAGCATCCATATACTTTTCCCACAAGGCCCTTTCTTTAATATCGCCCGAAGAGAATTTCCAGTTTTTAGCAGGATCATCGATACGTTCTAAAAAGCGTTGTTTTTGTTCATCCTTGCTTACATTTAAAAAGAATTTTAAAATTACCGTTCCATTAGCCGTTAAATGTTCCTCAAAATTTTTAATGCTCTTATAACGCTGCTGCCAAAAGCTTTTATTGATTTTTTTCACGTCATTAAAACCCGGGATATTTTCACTTAAAATGTATTCGGGATGCACCTTGCAAACCAACACATTTTCATAATGCGAACGGTTATGAATACCTATCCTGCCGCGTTCTGGCAAAGCTTTATAATGTCGCCACAAAAAATCATGCTCATATTCTTCTGATGTAGGCACTTTAAAACTATACACCTGGCATCCTTGTGGATTCAGTCCGCTCATTACATGCTCAATGGCACTATCTTTCCCGGCAGCATCCATCGCCTGAAAAATAATCAGCAAAGAATGTTTTCCAGATGCATATAATTTCTCCTGTAAGTGGTTTAGCTCTATTTTCGAGTTCACCAGTGCATCTTTAGCTTTTTCTTTATGATAACCTCCGGTAAAATCCGTCTTGTGGTTTTTTAAAGAAAATTTCTTATCCCCTTGTACAATTAATCCTTTAAATTCGTTTTTCATAATCATGTATAGTTTTAGATAAATCGATGCATCAATAATTTAAATATAGAACTAAAAAATAAGTAAATTAAATACGTTAATTTGCATATAGAGTTTTTTATATTTAACGCCACAGCTTTTACCTAAAGATCATCTTATCCAATATGTTTAAAGAGATAAAAAACAAGTACTTACGTTATTCTACAATAGTTTTATTTTTTATAATAATTTTCTTTTCTGCCCTTCAATTAAACTTTTTGTGGCTATTTGGCTACTCACCAAGTGTTCGAGATATTATAGCACCTACCCTCCGTGTAGGTTCAGAACTTTACACTGCCGATGGAAAACTGATTGGCAGGTACTTTAAAGAAAACAGAACGCCGGTAAATTATAATGAAATTGCACCTAGCGTAGTGCAGGCTTTGGTCGCTACTGAAGATGTGCGTTTTTATAAACACTGGGGTATTGATTTGCAGGCGGTTGCCCGCGCTGTTGTGGGTTTAGGAAAAGATGGCGGAGCCAGTACCATTACCCAGCAACTGGCAAAAAACCTGTACCGTACACGTTATAATAAATCGCAGGGATTATTGATTAAAATACCTTTGGTTAGGACCTTAATTGTAAAACTAAAGGAATGGATGACTGCTGTAAAACTAGAGTCTAATTATTCTAAGAACGATATCATCACCATGTACCTCAATACCGTTTCTTTCGGTAACAACACGTACGGCATAAAAACGGCGAGCCGGATTTACTTTGATAAGGAAGCGAAAGATTTAGCGACCACAGATGCAGCTATGCTGGTGGGTATGTTAAAAGGCACAACATTATATAATCCAACCAAGAACCCGGCAAAAGCTTTAGAAAGAAGAAATGTGGTGCTTGCGCAGATGAATAAGTACAAGTACCTGAGTAAAGATAGTTTAACTGAGTTATCGAAAGAGCCGATTAAACTAAAAGAAGGTAAAATGCAGGATGGCAGCGATGGCGACTCCTATTTAAGAGCTGCTGTAGCGAAATATTTAGAGAAATGGTGTACGGATAATGGTTACGACCTTTATGAAGATGGTTTAAAAATTTATACCACGATCGATTCAAAACTTCAAAAATATGCTGAAGAAGCAGTTGCTGATCAGATGAGGATTTTGCAACGCCGGTTTTATAATGTGTGGGGCAATGAAGATCCCTGGTACGACTCGGAAAAACAAAAGGTTGATTATCCCGACAGAGCGATGAAAAACTTGCCGATTTATACAATTTTACAAAAGAAATTCCCTAATAATCCCGATTCTGTTACTGCCTATTTTAATAAAAAGAAGAGGATGCAGATCTTTACTTATAAAGGCGACCGCGATACTTTATTCTCTACTTTAGATTCGATCCGTTATTATGGAAAAATCATGAATACCGGAATGATGACCATGGAACCTGCAAGTGGTAAAATTAAAGTTTGGGTTGGTGGCATAGACCATAAGTTTTTCAAATACGATCACGTTAATCAATCTAAACGTCAGGCGGGCTCTACTTTTAAACCATTTGCTTATTTGACGGCTTTAGAACAAGGCATGAGCCCTTGTGATAAATTTACAGATAAGCCAGTTAAAATTGCTTATCAGGATAAAGGCGAAACGAAATATTGGGAGCCGAAAAATGCCGATTACAGCGTTTCTTACCGTGAAATGAGTTTAAGGTGGGCCATGGCGAAATCAGTAAATACCATTACGGCTCAGGTAACCGAAAAAGTGGGCTGGGATAATGTGGTAAAATATGCACACGAATGTGGTATCGATAGCCATTTAGAATCAGTTCCATCGGTAAGTTTAGGCTCAAACGATGTTACGGTTTACGAAATGGTAAAAGCCTATGCGACCTTTATGAATAAAGGAATTAAAACAGATCCCATTCTAGTAGAGAAAATTACCGATCAGGATAATAATCTAATTGATGAGTTTAAACCTAAAACAAAAAGGGTTTTAACAGAAGAAATTGCCTGGTTAATGACCTATATGTTCCGTGGTGGTATGGAAGAACCGGAAGGTACCTCGCAGGCATTATGGGAATGGCCAGATTTGTTTAGAAAAAACAATCAAATTGGTGGCAAAACGGGTACTTCTTCTGATTATGTAGATGCCTGGTACATGGGTTTAACCAAAGATCTGGTAACCGGCGTTTGGGTGGGTTGTGATGAAAGAACAGCGCACTTTAAAAACGGCGAACAGGGCGAAGGCTCAAGAACGGCGCTACCCATTTTCGCTAAGTTTATGGAGAAAGTATACCTCGATCCAAGTTCAGGTTATACTTATGGTCCGTTTCCAAAAGCAACGGTTGATATAACCAGAACCTACAACTGCCCTAGCCCGCGGATTATTAGAGATACCACCTCAACTGACAGTTTAGCGGTAGATTCTACAGATTTTACGGTTCCTGAAACACCAGAAACCGTAACCCCGGTAACCGTTGAACCTGAGGTTAAAAAAGAAGAAAAGAAAGCTGAACCTGTTCAAACTCCTCCGGCAGCTACAGTTCCTTTAACCAGAAAGGAAGAAAGAGAGCTGAGAAGAAAACAACGTCAGGAAGAAAAAGAAAAGAAAAAGAACGAGAATAATCAGCCTTAGTTTTTATTGTAATAATAAGCCAGATACATCACCTATCTGCGCTGGTTAGTAGAAATAACTTTAAAAAAGTGTTAAAATTTTAATACTGTTTTAAACAATTGCTATTTTTATTTTCCAAATCTCGTACCATTTCATTTTCGTAAATTATTGAACTTCATTACTAAAACCACACATATGAAAATAGGCTCTACCTTATTAAAGCGATATTCTGCTGTATTGCTGCTGCTTATTCTTTCTTTTTCTGTTAAGGCCCAATATTTCGGGCAAAACAAGGTAAGGTATAAAAAACTCGATTTTAAAGTTTTGCAAACACCCCATTTCGAGATTTACTATTACATTAAAAACGAGAAACTTTTAAAACGTTTTTCGCAAGATGCCGAAACCTGGTATAAAATGCATCAGGAAGTTTTCAGAGATACTTTTTTAAAGAAAAACCCCATTATCCTATACAATAACCATCCTGATTTCCAGCAAACAACTGCACTTAACGGAGAAATTGGAATTGGTACCGGCGGGGTTACTGAAGCGTTGAAAAACAGAGTGATAATGCCGGTTATGGAATTAAATAGCCAAACAAGACACGTTTTAGGTCACGAGCTTGTCCATGCTTTTCAATACCACCTTTTGCTCGAAAAAGATTCGATTAGTTTAGAAAATGTTGGACAAACACCACTATGGATGGTTGAAGGTATGGCTGAGTACTTATCAATCGGAAAAAAGGATGCATTTACTTCCATGTGGATGCGTGACGCAATGTTAAACCGTGATATCCCTTCTTTAAAAGATTTAACCAACTCCAACAAATATTTTCCTTACCGCTATGGCCAGGCATTCTGGACTTACATAGGTTCGCAATACGGCGATACCACTATTGTTCCATTATTTAAGAATACCGCAAAGTATGGCTATGAAAATGCCATTAGGTATACTTTCGGGTATGATGATAAAACCTTATCCGGCTTATGGAAAAATTCTATCGATGCGCATTATAAACCCATGTTAAAAGCAGATAGTTCGCAGATCAAAATTACGGGTACAAAAATCATCGACAATAAAAATGCAGGTAATATGAACGTTGCCCCTGCCCTTAGTCCGGATGGAAAATACTTAGCCTTTATGTCTGAAAAAGACCTTTTTGGGATTGATTTATTTCTCGCAGATGCCAAAACCGGAAGAATTATCAGAAAACTAAGCAGTCAGATTTCCAATGGCCATATCGATGATTTCAACTTTATAGAGTCGGCCGGAGCATGGTCGCCAGATAGTAAACAATTTGCCTTTAGTATCTTCAGTCAGGGCAAAAACCAGATGATGATTATCAATGTCTCAAACGGTACTACAGTTTCTCAAACGGCCATGGATCAGGTGCAGCAGTTCGGTAATTTAACCTGGTCGCCAAACGGAAAAGATGTAGCTTTTTCGGGTATGGTTGAAGGGCAGAGCGACATCTTCTCATACAATCTAGATACCAAAACAGTTACGCAGATTACCAATGATGTATATTCTGATTATGCTCCTAGTTATTCACCTGATGGCAAAAAACTAGTATTTTCATCAGATAGAGCAGCAATTCAGGCCAATGTAATTAACGCTGTATTACCTATAAATCTTGCTGTTTACGATATCGCTTCTAAAACGGTGAGCAATTTAGATGTTTTTCCAGGGGCGAATAACCTAAATGCGCAGTTTTCTTCAAACAGCCAGAATATCTATTTCCTCTCGAACAGAGATGGATTTAGAAATTTATACAAATACAATTTCGCCGATAATACCGTTGATCAGTTAACCGATTATTTTACAGGAATTAGTGGGATTACCGAATTTTCGCCTGCAATTTCAGTCTCTACTACTGATGATATTGTATACAGCTATTATCGCTACCAGCGTTACACTTTGTATAATGCAAAGTTGAGCAGCTTTAAAGCAAAACGAATTGGTAATCAGGAAGAAAATTTTGATGCTGCGATCCTTCCTCCAATGGAAAACATCGGTGTAAACATCATCAATTCCAATTTAAATAATTTTGACCGTTTCGAAAAAACCATCGCCGATTCGATGCGAACGGTACCTTACAAACCAAAATTCAGGTTAGATTATTTAGCCAATAGCGGTGTTGGTGTTTCTACCAGCCGTTTCGGAACTGGTGTTTCAGGCGGTATTGTGGGGATGTTCAGCGATATTTTAGGCACCAACCAGATTATAGCGAATCTATCGGTAAACGGAGAAATTTATGATTTTGGTGGTTTAGTAGGCTACATCAATCAAAAAAGCAGAATTAACTGGGGTGCTGCCATTTCGCATATCCCCTATGTATCAGGATTTAGGTCTTACGGCTACGAGAATATCCCTATAGGTAAAAATCAGGCCGGGGTTGAACAAACCATTAATGCCTTTGCAGACAGGACAGATATTATTAGGACATTCGAAGATCAGCTTCAGGTGTTTGGTGCCTATCCTTTTAGCAAAATACACCGGTTTGAACTCGGAGGAGCATTTTCGCATTATAGCTATCGGATTGACCGGTACAGTAATTATTATGATGCGAACGGATATTACATCCGATCTGATAAAAACAGAATTTCTAATGACGAGGCATCAAAAACGTATGAGGTTCCTTTTAATGCCTTTACCCTGTATCAATTAAATGCGGGTTTTATTGGTGATAATTCTATTTTCGGTCTAACAGGACCACTTGATGGCTATAGGTATCGGGTAAGTGGAGAAAAATATTTTGGCACCTATAATTTCGCTGGCGTAACGGCCGATCTTCGTAAATACTGGAGAGCCAAACCAGTAACCTTTGCCGTAAGAAGTTATAATACTTTAAGAATCGGCAAAGATGCAGATAGGCTTTACCCGATGTATCTGGGTTATCCTTATTTGATTAGAGGTTATGAATCAAACTCCATTTACAAAAGTACTTCAGCCCAATCGTCAGAATCTTTTGATATTAACCAGTTAACAGGAAGTAAAATAGCTGTTTTTAACTTCGAAGTCCGTCTACCTTTTACCGGACCTAAAAAACTAGCGGCTATACCTTCTAAGTTTTTATTTTCTGATTTAAACTTATTCTTTGATGCAGGTTTGGCCTGGACAAATGATACCAGGGTTAAATTTAAAAGTGAACCAACGTATACATCAGAACCGTTATTGGATGATAATGGTGTACCGGTTAAAGATGATAAAGGAAATCCGGTTACATATCAAGCCACTACAGAACGTGTACCAGCCATGAGTGTTGGTATATCGTTACGGGTAAACGTTTTTGGTTATTTTGTATTAGAACCTTACTACGCAATTCCTTTCCAAAGGAAGGATGTTAAAACCGGCGTATTCGGTTTAACGTTTGCACCAGGATGGTAAAAAGGAAATTAATTTAATGGCGAAATTGCACATGAAAAAAATATGTTTAATGGTTTTATTGTCTTGCAGCTTGTTTGGTTTTGCCCAAACAGTAACAGAGCCAGCGAATAATCCAAAAGAGTGGTCTCAGGCTTCAGCGCCATTTAGAATTGCAGGCAATCTATATTATGTTGGCACTTATGATTTAGCTTCCTATTTAATTGTAACAGAAAAAGGAAATATATTAATAAATACAGGTTTAGCTAATTCGCTTTCAATAATAAAAGAAAATATAAAAACTTTGGGATTTGATTATAAATCAATCAAAATTTTGCTTTTAACCCAGGCCCATTTTGATCATTTAGGCGCAATGGCTGAGATTAAAAAAGAAACCGGTGCAAAACTATATGTAGATGAGAAAGATGCGGAAGCGCTTGAAACCGGTGGAAAATCAGATTATGAGCTTGGGAAATATGGCATAAGTTTCAAACCCGTAAAACCTGATTTCCTATTGAAGAATAACGATAAAATTAAATTAGGCAGCACTACTTTAACAATGCTTCATCATCCTGGGCATACTAAAGGATCGTGTAGTTTTATATTTAATACGAAAGATCAAAATTCCAGCTACAAAATTTTGATCGCCAATATGCCGTCCATAATTGTTGATAGAAAATTCTCAGAAATAGCTTCGTATAAAGATATCCAAAAAGATTATACTGAAACTTTTAAAGCAATGAAAAAGCTCGACTTTGATCTTTGGGTTGCATCTCACGCAAATCAATTTAATCTCCATGATAAACATAAATCGGGAGACCCTTATAATCCAAAAGTTTTTATGGATAAAAGTAATTTTTTCAAAAATCTTCAGGATCTGGAAAATTTTTTCCTCGAAAAAATAAAAAACTAGCCCTTTACTAACTTGTTTAAAGCGATTAATATAAATTATCGCTTTTTTTTATGGAGATAGTTTAATTTCTTTGGCCTAATAAACCTAGCGATTAAGACAAACTTGTAAATGATAGTTTTACCTGGTTACTGATATTCCGATGTAAAAGAATATTTTCGAAATCGAGGCCAATAGTTAAATCAATCCAATCCGGATTACAAGATCTTACCAAACGCTCTTTTTGCATACGTGTAAACCGGCTAATGGATTTAAAACGTACCAAAGCCTGTGCTTCTGTTTTAAACTCTTCAAAATAAACCAGGCGGGTTAATTGTTGCCCATTATCAAAAAACAAGTTTGGCATCTGTTTGTAGAAATCCAGTGTCTTCATTAAATCTGAGCTCATGCCCACGTGCATACTTGTACGATTTCTGTCGGTAACGATATAAACAAACTTTTTCATGATCTTATGTTTAAAACTTAAAACTAAACTATTTAGTATACGCTCTTGCAATTCAAAATAATATTACTAACTTTATGAGCATAAAATTACTAACTATTTTAGTAATTCCAAATTTATTTTAAAATTTATTTTTATGTCAAATATTTCAAATAATTTAAAGTACCTCAGGAAGAAAAAAGGCCATACACAGCAAAATTTCGCTGATATTATGGAAATCAAGAGATCGCTCATTGGGGCTTACGAGGAAGACCGGGCGGAACCTAAATACGATTTACTAAAAAAAATAGCCGAATACTTTGATCTGACCATCGATGAATTCATCAATGAGAAAATATCTGACAGCTGGAAACCGAAGCCAAAAAGCCAGGGATCTAACTTAAGGGTACTCAGTATTTCTGTTGATCAGAACGACCGCGAAAACATCGAACTGGTTCCGGTTAAAGCGAGTGCTGGTTATTTGAATGGTTTTTCAGACCCTCAATATATTAGCGACCTGCCAAAATTCCAGCTTCCTTTAGCTGCATTAAGACAAGGTACCTTCAGGGCTTTTGAAATTATGGGCGATAGCATGTTACCCGTTCAGCCAGGCAGTGTGATTATTGGCGAATACCTGGATAACTGGAATGAAGTAAAAACCGGCGAAACCTACATCGTGATTAGTAAAAATGAAGGCGTAGTATATAAAAGAGCTGGTAACCGTTTCAGAGAAAATAAAGATTTGAAGCTGATATCAGATAATAAAGTATACGATGCCTATACCATTGCTGCTGATGACATCCTGGAAATCTGGAAGGCCAAAGCCTATATATCTACTTCATTACCTGAACCTGCACCAGACCCAACAATGGAAACCTTGACACAAATGATGGCTCAAATGCAAAAATCAATTTCTCAACTAAATAAAAATTAACACTTTTTAACAAAGGCCGATTAAACTGTTTGCGTTTTTATGTATCTATTGATTTAACAAACACATAAAAAAACATAACATGAAAAAGGCAATTTTAACAATAGCAATTGCAGTAATGGGATTAACCGCTGCATTTGCTCAAGACACTACAAAAAGAGTAAGACGGGCAATGCCTAAAATGACTGCCGAACAAAGAGCAGAAAGGGCAACGTCAAGGTTGGAAAAAGAATTGAGCTTAACCGCTGATCAGAAAACTAAAATCTATGCGATTCAATTAGAGAATGCGAAAAAAATGGATACCTGGAAATCTGCCGATCAGGGCGATATGAAGAGCAAGATGAAAGAGCGCAAAGCGGCTATGGATGAGCAAAAAACTAAAATTGATGCTGTTTTAACCGCAGATCAAAAAACAAAATTGGATGCTTTCCGTGCCGAAGCCAAAGAAAAAGGTGAGAAAATGAGAAAAGGATTGGGTGGCAGAGGCAAAAAAGATAAAGCACCAGTGGTTTCTAATCCGCCTGCACAAGGATAAGTAGTAAAATTAATTCATTATATTTTTGAAAGCGTTCCGATTATTCGAAACGCTTTTTTTTATCATATCATTTTTTAACCGCAGAGATAATTAAAAACATTGGCCTGCGCATTTCATCTTTCATTTCAGGGATTTCCGATAGGCTCAGCTCACTTGGCATGGGTTCTACCAATGCGTTAAGCTCAAAACCATTTTTAATTAAGCTACTGATGTAAGAAGTTAAAGTTCTGTGGTATTTTACTACATCAGTACCCAAAAAATTAGCTTCGCGCTTACCTTCGGAAAAATAATGATCCAATGGCCAATGCAAAACATTTCCACTTTCATCATAAGTCCAGTCTTGCCTGCCCTGCGCCGTAAATATGGGGTGCTCAATAGAGAAAACAAAACGACCACCTTGTACAAGGCTTTTATTGATTTGAAAACAGATTTCATCAAAAGAAGCCAAATAATGAAACGATAATGAGCTGATTACAACATCGTAGCGATTTGGTTTAAAATCAAAATCTTCAATGGCGCATAAATGGTAATCGATTTTAGGAGAGGAATTGATTTCACGCGCCTTTTTTAGCATATTTTCGGATAAATCGACGGCTACGACAGATTTCGCTCCTTGATTAACCGCATATTTGGCGTGCCAGCCAAA
This sequence comes from Pedobacter sp. GW460-11-11-14-TSB4, assembly GCF_059423705.1. Classification (NCBI taxonomy): domain Bacteria; kingdom Pseudomonadati; phylum Bacteroidota; class Sphingobacteriia; order Sphingobacteriales; family Sphingobacteriaceae; genus Pedobacter; species Pedobacter sp. GW460-11-11-14-TSB4. The sequence continues at coordinate 64,581 of NZ_JBWKYI010000001.1, read as the reverse complement.
ACCACAGCCCAAATCGAGCACTTTTTTATTATCGAAATCTGGAAAAAGGCTTTGAAGAACATGCCACTCTCCTGCACCGTCCAATCCCTTAACCGAACGGCTCATTAAACTGTATTGTTTAAAAAATTCGCTATTGTCGTATTTATTCTCCTGCATAAAACTGTTATGAGGAAACAAATTTAGAAATATTAAATGACTGGAAAAGTTAAGGTATATCCTTAAGGCAAACATTTTTTCGGAAAGATTTACATTTATGCTTCCTCTTTATTTACTTTTGACCGATGAGCAAAATTGATCAGTTTCTTAGCGGCAAACTTCAGGAACGAAAAGATAACCTTTCGATCAGGAATTTATCGACAAACATCCCTCCTTTTGATTTTTGTTCTAATGATTATTTAGGTTTTGCCAGATCGGGTGAATTAAAAAATTTGATTGATAGTACCCTGGCAAAACTACCCAATTACCTGAATGGTGCAGGCGGTTCGCGCTTGTTAAGTGGAAATACCAAATTTACTGAAGAAACCGAACAGTTTATTGCTGATTTTCACCTGGCTGAAAGCGGATTAATCTTTAATTCTGGTTATGATGCCAATGTGGGATTATTATCAAGCATTCCACAGCGTGGCGATACGATAATCACTGATGAGTTGATTCATGCGAGCATTATAGATGGCTGTAGATTAAGCCATGCTACACGTTATAAATTCCTCCACAACGATATAAACGACCTTGAAACCAAATTAAAACTGGCAAAAGGAAACATATTTGTAGTGGTAGAGAGTGTTTATTCGATGGACGGAGATATTGCCCCATTAATTGCGATATCGAATCTTTGCGAACGCTACCAGGCCAACCTGATTGTAGATGAAGCGCATGCTACAGGCGTTTTTGGCGCAAGCGGCCGCGGATTAATCAATCAGCTTGACCTAAACAGCAAGGTATTTGCACGTATTGTGACCTTTGGAAAAGCCTTAGGTGTACACGGTGCCATTATTTTAGGAAGTAAAAACTTGCGCCATTACCTGATTAATTTTGCAAGATCGTTCATTTACACTACAGCGGCTCCCATTCATAATATCGTTGCAGTTAGCTCAGCCTATAAATACTTAAATGAAATTGATCATGAGCTGATCCACCAAAAAATTGCGTTGTTTAGAAAAACATTAAAAGAGCAGCAGATCAGTGCACTTGATAGCGAAAGTACTATTCAGGGCATTTTATTTTCATCCAATGAGGCAACCAAATTGGCTGCTACAACACTACAAAGCAAAGGTTTCGATGTACGGGCAATATTAAGCCCAACGGTAGCTTTAGGCAAAGAAAGGCTTAGAATCTGCTTGCATACCTTTAACACCGATGAGGAAATTATTTCCCTGGTTAATCATCTTAAAGAATTGAATTAAATGGCTAAATATTTTATCACAGGCATTGGAACGGGTATCGGAAAGACATTGATCAGTGCCATTTTAACAGAAAAACTAAAGGCCGATTATTGGAAACCCATCCAATCGGGCGATTTAGAAACCAGCGATAGCATAACAATAGATCGTTTAATCAGCAATACAAAAACGGTTATCCACCCGGAAAGCTACCGATTAACACAACCCTTATCACCGCATTTATCGGCAAAATTAGATGGCATTGAGATCGACATTAACGAAATCAACCTTCCGCTAACGGATAACCACTTAATTATTGAAGGTGCTGGCGGTTTAATGGTACCCTTAAACGAAAAAGAACTAATTATCGACCTGATTAAAAAACTGGATGTCGAAGTGATACTGGTTTCACAAAATTATTTAGGCAGTATTAACCACACCCTTTTATCAATCAACCTGCTTAAACAGTACGAAATCCCGATTAAAGGCATCATTTTTAATGGCGATGAGAATGTAGAAACCGAAAGATATATCCTTCAATATACTAAAATAAAAAAGCTAGGCAGTATACCTGGCTTAAAAAATATCGATAAAGAAAAAGTGGAGGCAGCTGGCCAAAACCTTTTTATTTAACAAAGTCTAAAAGCTAGACACAGCCTGTTTTTATTTTATAGTTCTCCCAAGAAGTCAAGTTTCAAAAAACTTGACTTCTTTCTAATCATATTATTTCTCAGTTAAGTAACCAGACTGCTTAAGAAAGTCAGCCCAAACCTGATACCCGGCAGGGATAAGGTGTAAACCATCTTTGGTAAGCTCAGCCCTTAAATGTTTATCCTGGTCAGTAAAATTAGGATACAGGTCGATTACCGTTACATTTTTAGCAGTAAACTTTCTGATTTCATCATTTAACCAAAGAATGTGTTCGTCTTTACCATAATGGTTTTTAAATTTTTCGAAAGCAGCATTCACAGGCAAAAGTGTATTGAAATAAATCTTTGTTTTCTTCGATCCCTTTCTGATCCGGGCAATCATTTTTTTATAATTGCCTAAAATCACACTATCCGGAATATTCCTGGAGATATCATTTATTCCAATCAGGATAAAAATCTTTGCTGGTTTACCCTCAATTACATCTTGCAAACGTTCTAAAACGCCAAAAGTAATATCACCAGAAATCCCCCTGTTTTTTGCCTGCGGAAGATCTAAAAGTTTAGCCCAGTCGGTTCCGGCAGTAATGCTGTTGCCTAAAAAAACGAAATCATTTTTTGACTTCGGATCGGCTTTAAACTTAGCCACGAGCTCAACATATTTCCCCGGACGATAGGTGCTATCCCATTTTACCGTCTGAGCCATCGCCGTTGTTAACCCCAGGGTAAATACAACAGCGGTTATTAATAGCTTATTTAAAAGTGCTTTCATTTTGTATTTTTATAAAGCCGAAAATACTATTTTGACTGAACTAAAATATCCGGGTAATCAGAAATAATACCATCAACATTTAACGCTTTTAGTTTCTGAATATCGGCTAAAGTATTGGCTGTCCATGGAATGATTTTTACGCCATCTGCATGTGCTTTTTTAATCAGATCTTCATTTACCATTTGCCAAACCGGACTTAAAATAAATGGTTTAAAACCCAAATCGGCCATATTCTCCTCATATGTTTTTTTATTGGCCACCAAAAAGGAAGTTTTCATTTTTGGGTACTTTTCATGGATAATCTGAATTGTCCTTTTATCAAAAGATTGAATCACCACAAAATCAGCAATCTTTTTCTTCAAAATCACATCCATTAAAAGTTTAACAAATTCTTCAGGTTTAGGGTTGGTGATCCCATCTCCACTCACACTACATTTAGTTTCAATGTTATAGAAAAACTGCTGACGTTTATGAGCTTTAATATCATGCTGAACAGCATCAATCAGGTCAGCAAGTAAAGGAAGGTGTGTTTTTTCTTTTTTCTGCTGAGGAAATAAATCATAATATTTAGTACCGAGATCGAATTGTTTAATTTCGGCATAGTTCATACCAAAAACCGGATATTTTTTAGCATCTGTTACAGGGATATCCTTCCCATCTGGTGTAAGCATAAATGCCGGACTCAGGTAATCGTCATGTGTTACAACGACCTTACCATCTTTAGAGATATGGGTATCCATTTCCAAAGTGGTAATTCCTTCTATTTTCATGGCGTTTAACATTGCCAAAATGGTGTTTTCGGGCATCAGTCCTCTCCCGCCACGATGTGCTTCTGCACTAAATGCCGGAAATTTAACTTCCTGACTAAATGATGGAGCTGCACATGCAACGCATAAGGTAAATAAAATTGCCGATGGATTAAGTTTCATATGATTGGATGGATTAAGCATTAATTTCTGCCTCAAATTTTTCACCGAAGCGGTCGGTGGCAACAACTTTCACTTTTTTAACCGATGGCTCGAAATGCGCCAGAAACAAATGGTCTGTTGATCTTGGCTCTACGAATGGTCTCGGATTTGGCAACTTATCGCCTTTATAGAGCTTAACTGCCAGTGGATCATAACCATCTTGTTGTGCCAATGCGCCCATTGCTTTGCCATCAAGGAAATATTCAACCTTCCATTCAGGATCATAGTTCCAAACATTGGCAATTAATCTTTTCTGATTGGTTAAAGTATCTACATAAATATCAAGCTGCGCTTTGCGGTCTCTCCCGGTCGATTTATAATACCATTTTAAATCCGTTCCATCTACTTCATAAACGCCATAACCACGCGGTGTACCATCTTCACAAATCGGACCGGTCCACCAGCCACCACAAACGGTACCGTGATTATGTTCGTAAATGCCGTTCCTGATTACATTTTTATTAAAATGCGTATGTCCCGACATGATATGAACGTTTTTGAAATCTTTTAGTACAGCATAAAAATCATCGTTATTTTTAACGGAATTGTGTACCGGAATATGCAGACAGATAATCAATAGTGCATCTTTAGGCACCAGCTGCAGATTTTTAGCCAACCATGCTAATTGTGTTGGGCTAATGTAACCATCGTAAGTTCTTTCTACACCCAAATAACGTACATCATCTAAAACCACATAATGAGCCTTGCCTCGGTTAAAAGAGTAGTAAGTCGGTCCGTAATGTGCCTGAAAGGTACGATCGGAAGTATCATCACCGCCTTGTCTGTAATCCTGGTCGTGATTGCCTAGCGCCTGGAAAAATGGAATTCCGATTTTAGCAATTGCTTCATCGTATGCAGGAAAAAGATCAAAATTATCCCAAACCAGATCCCCTACACCGATTCCATGAACAGGAGTTTTTCCCATCCCTTTAACCACTTCTCTTGTATCAGGAACAGACGTTTCCATCATCTGCTGAACATCTTTTTTGTTCTTTACCTGAGGATCGGCCCAAATGATAAAATTATGTTTGTTATCGTTTTGTTTTAGCGGTTTAAGATCGAAGTTTAATTTACCAGCAGTGTCTGGCTTATAATAATGGCGTGCAATGCTGCTTTCGGTTTTAAATTCGTAACCAGATGGTGTGCTGATCCAAACAAAACGGGCCATTTCGTGAAGTTTAATTTCATAATTACCGCTTTTATCGGTTTGCACCACGCTGTATCCATCAGAAATAACCACACCGGCAACAGCTTTACCTTTGCTGGTGACTGTTCCGCTCACTAAACCATCAACCGAGAATAATGATGATGGAAACGATTTTAAACTAACAAATAAGGTTGTCGTTAATAAGGTTGATTTTTGTATAAAGGATCTTCTGTTCATTGATATTAAAGATGTGGATTCAAAATCAATGGTTCTCATCCGCAGTAATGGATGAGAACCATTAGATTAATTGGTTACTTGAGTAACATCAGCTCCTGATTCAATTTCACTTACCGGAGTGGTTAACGACATTTGATAATACACTGCTCCTCTTGCAGTAGTCCAGGTTTTTGTTGTCGCATTATACGATCCGCCTAATTTCAAAAACAAGCCTAAATCTGCTACTGCAGCATGAGGAATAATATATTGATTGGTGCCCTGGAAAAAGAAAGGCTGAGCGGTAGAGGTTGCCGGATCAACTGGATTGTAATGATCATTTTTAACGATACGGTAACCATAATTATCTACACTATTGAAAAGCGTTGTTTTACTTGTACCACCAAAAAAGACTACATCCAGAGGAACAGATTCTTCATTTATGATCGTTCCTTCAAAAACCGCTACCCCACCAGCATTACCGCTATTAGGGAATATACCGCCATTCTTAGAACCGAATCCATCACCATCATTGGTCACATAAGCAATAGATCTGATCCATTTTGAAGTACTCAATGACGTAGAGTTGGCCCCGTTAATACGTTGATTGCTACCTCCAACATAGAAAAACTCTCCTTTTGCTACGGTGCCGCTGGTTAAATTAAACTTATAAGTTCTTCCACCCCCGGTTGCCCAACCTCCGGCTGGTGCAGTGCCTACATAGGGAGCAGCAGTACCTGCGTTCGTACAGGTAATAACTGAAAGTGAATTCTTGGTAAAATCTATATCTCTTGTTGCTCTGAATTGAATATATTCATAGTTCCCATCACCACCTTTGGCATCAGCTACAATACCGGTTATCACCACTGGGAAAACGCCTAAACCTGGGCCATTTGGATTTGGTGGGGCTACACGCTCGGTAATATCTGTTGATACCCTGGGCCAAAGCTGAATTGGTGTTCTGTTTGAAATTTCATTATTAATGAACACAATCCCTGTAAATGTAGCACCGGCAGGAAGCTCGGTATTTGCATAATTAGCCGTTGCTTCAGTATGCAAGATTATACTATCTGCGCCATTTACAATGCTCTTGTCTCCAATAAAGTTATCTCCAAAAGTTGGCAAAGGGTTAACTAAGCCAGATTTTATTTGCACTAATGTACTTTCATATTCATCTGGCTTAAGCACAATGTTATAACTGGATGCAGTTTGTATATTGATTCTGTTGTTAGAAGAAATCTTCGCAATTGATGCATCTGTAAGTCCGCTAATTTGTAATGATCCTTTCACACGCTTAAGAGAACTTCCTTCAACTTTTATAAGCAGAGAATCGCCCGGCTTATAACTTGAAGGATTTTCAAGATTTAATACCAAACCTCGTATCCTGCCTTTTCTTGTACTCTGGATCACTACCGTTTTCTGTGGAACATTTCCTGAATCGATGTTAGAAATTACTACCCCGGTAATTGAACCAGCTCCGGTAAGTGATTCTTTATCAATAATCAGATCTGTGCCTTTATACAGGCTTCTTATGTCTTCGATATAGGTAATTGTACTCACTGTTCCTGCAGCAAAATCATGCTTTTTACATCCAGCGAAAGCTAAAATGGCAGCGGTTATGTAAATGTATAAATATCTATTTTTCATAAACTTATCTCTTTATAAAATGCAATTTTTATGGCCTTTGCCACCAAACTAAAGTATTAATGTTATCTGCTCCCTGAACAGCTACGGCTGCTTTATAATTCTCTCCGTTGGCAGATTGCACATATACAGGATAGTTCAGCCTTGCTGGCATAACACCTCCATTGTTTAAACCAGCGCCTTTTGGCAGTACCGGATGACCAGTTCTTCTAAATTCGAACCATTGCTGAAGGTCCGTAAAAAACAGAGCATAATATTTTTGAATGTGGATTAACTCCATCTTTTGGTCTAAAGTATAGTTGTTATCCCACTTTACTTTGTCGAAGGTTAAATAGTTGGCGGGCAAGGTATAACCCCAAAAAGTGATTCCACTAGTTGCACCGGCTTCGTAATAAACCTGAGGAGTTTTGGCTGTGATCCATCCTTTAACTGCTGCTTCTGCTAAAATGAACTGCAATTCAGAATAATTCATAATATTCCCCAACAGTGGTTCGGCTTTTAATGAAACCGGAAAGGCAGACTTACCTTCTGGTGCCTGTCCTGAGGGATAACCACTTGGTATACCTTGATAATCACCCTGGTATAGAGAAGCCCATTTCTGAATTCTCGGGTCACTTCTTTCATTTAAGTTATCAACAAAAAAGCTGGCTAATTTTGGGCCATACCAATCTCCATCTCTCCATGGAACAAATGGCGATACATAAGCTCCTGTTCCACTCCATCTTAAAACCGCAGAATCATCGTTGCTGGCCATAATTGGATACGTTGATGCTTTGGTATCTACAATTTCTTTGATTTTAGCTATTGCATTTGTTTCGGCCTTTCCCGAAACCCTCAACAATAACCTTAAGTAAAGGCTATTTCCAAATCTTCTCCATTTATCTCTGTTTCCAGCGTAAATAGGATCGCTTGCCGATGTAATGGCATTACCGGTAGCATTTCCAACTTTTAAAAACTCATTTGCCTGTTCAAGCATTAAAAATAAAGCCGGATAAATATCTTTCTGTTGATCGAAATTGGGGGTATAAATCCCTTCCTTAGCTTTATTAGAATTTAAAAATGGTATATCACCGTAAGTATCGGTCAATAAGGAGTAAGTGTAGGCTTGCCAAATTAGAGATAAGGCCTGATAAGAAGTATTTAAATTATCTTCTCCACCTTTATAGATGTCTTTAAAATTCGTCAATTCGGTATACCACGAGTTCCATAGATAATCGGCTTCCGCTGTTCTAACTTCGTACCTGAATATCTTTCCTTCGGTATCGCCCATATTTACAGTAACCTGCATCAGTTCGTTGGTGATTCTTTGGCTTCTGCTCATGTTGGCAACTACAACATCGGTAATAGCCGGTGCCAATAGAGCTTGCGGTAATGCGAAAGCACTCGTATTTGGATTCGTATTAATTTCACTAAAGTCCTTTTTGCACGAAGGCATCATTATTGATACAGTTGTAGCGAACAAAAGTATTAGATATATGTATTTTCTATTTTTCATTGTTTTAAATTTAAATGCCAATTACTAAATTGAACCCGAAAGATCTGGTTGATGGAAATTGGCCATATTCAAAGCCTTTATTGATATCTCCGTTTCCTAATGTTCCAAATTCAGGATCAAACAATGGCCACTTGGTTAACACCCATAAATCACGGCCATAAACGCCTACTGCTGCTCTTGTTAATCCAATTCTACTTAAAAACTTAGGTTTAAAAGTATAATCTAAACGTGCTTCTCTCAGTTTTAAGTAATCAGTAGAATAAGTAGTTCCTTCTACGTTATCGCGTCCATAATGAGCTGTATAATAAGTGGTTGCATCCTTACTGATCACATCATTAGGACGGAAAGAACCATCAGGATTGCGCTGAACGCCATTCCCTATAATACCATTATAACGACCTGGCAAGGTGTTTACCGTTTTACCTTGTTCTGCTAATGCAGCTGCAGATAAAGAGTAGCCCACTGCACCATATTGCGAATCGAACATAAAATTCAATGAGAATTGTTTGTATTTAAATGTATTGGCAATACTGGCCTTCCATCTTGGATTGGTATTACCAATATATTGCATATCAGTAGTAATAATCGGGTTGCCATTAGCATCATAAACAATTTGCCCATCAGGAGATTTCTCATAACCCCTGCCATATAAATCGCCCATGCTTCCCCCTGGAAGTGCAATAATAGCACCCCTGCTGCCAGGTCCATTTTGGAGGATGTATTGGTCTAAACCAGGTGTTAATTCAACAACAGTATTTTTATTTGCTGCAAATGTTCCGGTAATGTTCCAGCTAAAGCCACCACGGGTTTTTATTGGTGTTCCGTCTAATGCAATCTCAATACCGCTGTTTGTAACCAAACCTGCGTTTACAATTACACTTCTTACACCAGAGGAGGCATCTACAGTTGAAGACAGAATCTGGTTCTTGGTATTTCCTTTATATGCAGCGATATCGATACCTAATCTATTGTTGAACATTTTAATTTCCAATCCCCCTTCGTAACTGGTGGTAAATAATGATTTTAAATCGGTATTGGGCAATGTTGTTGGATTAGCCAGACCACCGGAGTAATTTGGTACCGGGTTATAAGTGTAAGATGTTTTATATGGTGTGGTTTCTCCACTACCCACCCCAGCTAGCGACCCTCTTATTTTCACATATGAAAATGCTTTTGGAAGTTTTAATACTTCTGATGCTATAAAACTTAAATTAACCGATGGATAAAAGAAAGACACATTATTTGTCGCTGTTGGTGTGGCTAAAACACTGTTCCAATCGTTACGGCCAGTAACATCTAAATACAAGAAGTTCTTGTAGCTTGCCGTCAGTAATCCGTAAAAACTGTTAATATTGTATTGACTTCTAAATGGAAATGGTACAATTACACCTGCTGCATTTGCCAGCGAATAAACACCTGGATAGAGCAAAGAGTCGGCTCTGTTTTCATCTTTATTGTAATTGTTTTTTAGCATGCTTCCGCCTACTGAAGCAGAAATATCAAAATCTTTCCCTAACTTTTTCTGGTATCTTAACAAGAAATCACTATTTATTTCTTGAGAAATGATGCTCTGGGTTCGGTACATTCCTTTTTTGTACTTCTCGGTATCGAAAGGTCTTTGTTGCGTCCGTTGTTCCTGAGATAAATCTAAAGATGTTCTTACGGTTAAGCTTAAATTTTTTGTGAAGTTATATGTAGCCGAAATATTTCCGGTTAAACCATTTCTTCTCGAGCCGTTTAACATCTCATTTGCAATCAAATATGGATTATCAGGAAAACTGCTAAAGGGATAACTTTGTGAAATATTTTCCTTGCCGGGTAGCCAATAATCTTTTAACCAATCAATCGTTGCATTCGGCTCCCAGAATAAATACCAATACATAATAGACTGGTTATTGTATCCGGTAGACGGTAGGTTATCGCTCGTTTTATTATTGTAATTAACTTTAGCTGCAATTTGAAGCTTATCTGTTACTTTCTGATTAACAGATAGAGCAATCGAAGTCCTTTCGTAACCCGTATTAGGAATAATCCAGCTGTTGTTCACATTAGTTGCAGAAAACCGCGCAGTGGTTTTATCATTACCTCCAGAAAGCGTAACACTATTGGTGTAAGTCCTTCCAGTTTCGAAAAAGTTCCTCGAGTCGTTTACATAAGGTACCCATGGCGTTCTTGTAGTTGCCTGCGTGTGGGTTATTGGGTCATATTGAAAATAAGACTGACCATTGAATTTTGGCCCCCAGGCAGAACTTGTACTTCGTGTACTCGCACCATCTGCAGATGCGTTGTAAGAATAATAGTTGTCACCATCAACTCCCTGTCCGTATTCGTACTGCAAATCAGGCCACCTGTTAATGGTCTCCATCACTGTGTTAGAGTTAATGGTTATACCAATTCCTTTCTGTGTATTCTTCCCAGACTTAGTGGTAATTACAATGGCGCCATTTGCACCTCTCTGTCCATACAAAGCCGCTGCACCAGGGCCTTGCAGTACCGTCACATCTTCTATATCTTCCGGATTAATATCTCCTAAACCACTTCCATAATCTACTGGTGTTTCATCAGCAAGATAACCAGAGCCACCATAACCAGTTGTTCTGCCACTTCCCTGATTGATTACAACACCGTCTACTACAATCAAAGCGTCGTTTCCGCCACCAAGATTATTTTCACCACGTAAAATTATTTTGTTAGAGCCTCCAGGTCCACCATTAGATCTTACTAAATTTAAGCCTGGAACCTTACCAGATAAAGCATCGGTCCAGTTATTGGATAGTGCGCTGGTTAAAGCCTCTCCTTTTACGGTGGTAGTAGAATAACCTAATGCCCGCTCTTCACGTTTTATCCCAAGGGCCGTAACGATCACTTCGTTTAATTGACTGGTAGAAGAACTAAGCCTAATGATCACATTGTTCTCGTTATTATTAAATGTTCTGCTTAGGCTTGTATAACCGATCATATTATAAAGAACCGTAGTGCCCTTTGCAATTGTGATGGTGTAATCTCCTTTATCATTAGATACGCCCAAAAACTTCTTATTGCTATCTGTTATTGTTGTTCCAATCAATATTTGTCCATCTTGATTATCCAATACGGTTCCTTTAATTACAATATTTTGTACCGGAGTTTGCGCAAAACTTTCATTAATACAAATCAGTTGCATCATTATTGCACATACCAAAAGGCTAAAGCGTTTTAGTTTACCCCTAAAAAAAGTGCAGTTTTGCTTTTGATGATTATCGGGACTGTTTTGCTTTACATGCAGAAAGCACTGATACCACGAAATCTGTTGAGTAAAATTTTTGATCATAATTATTATAGTATATCCGGTTAGTAATAGGGTTCATGTGTTTGATTTATTTTGTCCGGATTTGCGGGCAAAGTAAGCCTGTTCATGTTAAAAATATATTAAGCAAGCATTAACGTATTGAAAAGCAAGCCTGTTAGGTTGCGATTTATTTGGTTTAACTTACTATATATTTCGTTAATTAAAATTAACAAAACAAATCGAAACTAAAAACAATAAAACAAATCACCAAGAATTATTTTTTATTTGAATGTTTAAACAGACAGAAATATCGATGATTGCAAACAGAAAGGAATATTCGAAATATATACGAACCCAGCAAATAATGGCTTATTTACTCAACAGAGAAGATAAAAGAATTTATTAGGTAACGGGATGATCAGTGTCAACGCGTCACGTAATAATTTTATTACAAGCCCAGGCATTCACAAAATGAATAGAGCAACAAAACGAAACATTATCTTGTAACATTTGTATGTCAATCAAAACCGAAAGATAAAGAAACATGATTAACCTGCCTTTACGTACTCAAATACATGCTTCATGTAAAGTTTACGTAAAGAGAATGTCCGTTCCAGCGCAATCAAAACAATTACCGGGAATATTAAAAACGGTACCAGGTTAAAAGTGTAGAAAAAGAAGGCAAAAATCAAAATCAGTCTGAAGCACTCCAAATAATAAATCCATCTTCTTTGCTCTAAAAGAGCACCTATATTGATTAAGGTAACCAGTATAAACACAAGTATTGCACCTTTATTGAATGATGTTAAAGCACTATAAAATAAAGTAGCACCCGTAAGCATGGCAACGACCAGGATCAACTGTATATTTAAGTAGGTTTTAAACTTCGGTTTAGCAAGATCCTGTTTTTTATGCTGAAAGTACCGTTCTTCTAAAATCGGACGAATGTTCTGGTCCATCAAGGCAGGGCTTCCGAAAATCGCATTCCACTTGGCCTTGAATCCATTTGCACGTCTGTATGCCTCTCCTATTTCTAAATAGTAGTGGAAATGCTGCCACAGGAAACTATAACTTTTAATAGGATGTGTTAAACCATATTTTGGCGCCTCTTCTTCGGCCTGGAAAGTACCAAATAATTTATCCCAGAAAACAAAAACATCGCCGTAGTTTTTATCCAGGTATTTTTCGTCAGAGGCATGGTGCACACCATGTAAGGAAGGCGTAATCAATATATTTTCCAGCCAGCCAAGTTTGCCGATTAATTGCGTATGTGTAAAAAATGAATAGGCTCCATGCGCTAAAAGTATGGTAATAATCATATTGGGATGAAAACCAATTAATGGCAATATACACCAAAACACATTGCGGAAAATGGCTTGAATGGTCGTAATTCTTGCCGCCGCCGATAAATTAAATTCTTCACTCTGGTGATGCACAATGTGTGCAGCCCACAAAAAATTAATTTCGTGCCCCAGCCTGTGGTACCAGTACCAAACAAGATCCGTTGAGAGCAGTAGTAATATCCATACATACCACTTGGTAGAAATATCGAAAATTGAATAATGTATATATATCCAATCGTACACCTGATAAAAACTGGCGGCAATAAATAAATTCAGCAACCTTTCGGCAATCCCTACGCTAAAATTCGCAACTGTACTTTCGTATTTAAAAATTTTCGCCTTCTTTTGGTGCTGGGCGATCTTAAATTCAATAAATACAAAAATAAAAAATGCTGGAATAGCAAAAGCAAGGTAGTTTACCGTCATAACAATTTAGATCTTTTTTAAGTTTAACGGAACAAACTTAAATATATTCTATTAAATACATAGATTTTATAGAATATATTATTACACCTAAATTACTTCGATCTTGATTTAATGTTTGTCGTTTTAATTTATTTGTAGAACTTCGAAATTATAAATACACCCTTATGGCTACAAAGAAAAAAGCTGAAAACAACAATATATTATCGATCGATATTGGCGGTACGAGTATAAAAACGGTTCTTTTGGATGAAAGCGGAAATATGCTTACTGAATATTTAAAAAGCAAAACCCCACCTGAGGCTACTCCGAAAGACATTGTTTCTGGTATTGTTGAATTGATTAAGCCCTTCCCCGACAGTTATAATCGTGTGTCGATCGGTTTTCCAGGTTACGTTAAAAACGGTATTGTTAAAACCGCGCCAAACCTGGCCAAAAATAAATGGACAGATATTGATCTGGCGCAGCGTGTGGCCAACGAGCTGGGTAAATCAGTGCGTTTGGTAAATGATGCTGACCAACAGGGCCTTGGTGTGGTTGAAGGCAAAGGTTTCGAAATCGTTTTCACAGTAGGTACAGGTTTCGGAACGGCTTTATTATTTGATGGAGAGTTATTGCCGCATCTGGAGCTTGCACATTTCCCGATCAGCAAAGAAGAAGATTATGACGATTATATCGGAAACAAGGCCTTCGAAAAAATCGGCACGGAGCGCTGGAATAAAAGGCTTAAAAAATTAATCGAAATCTATAAAACGGTTTTCAATTATGATACCTTATATATTGGAGGTGGCAATTCGAAACAGATAGACTTTAAACTGGAAAGCAATATTAAAATTGTAACCAACAGAGATGGAATTAAAGGCGGTGCCAAACTCTGGAAACTGGCCGATAAGTACAACATCTTTACGGTTGAACCTAAAAAATAATTAACCATTATTACAATCTTTTAACAACAATAGCTGCAATATTAATTTGTAAACCCTAATTTTGGGTGCATTAGAAAAAATAAAAAATGGCAAATAACGATTCGAAAAAATATAAATTGGGAATGATCGGTTTAGGCACGATGGGCCGGAACTTATTATTAAACATGGCTGATAAAGGCTTCTCTGTAACAGGTTACGATAAAGACAGAAAAATGATCTCGAAACTTGAAGAAGAAGGCAAAAAACACAACTTAGAAGGATTTGACGATATTGAAAGCTTTATTTCCAGCTTACAAACATCACGTACGTTAATCTTATTAGTACCAGCCGGACCAATTGTAGATAGCGTTATTGCAGAATTAAAACCGCTTTTAAGCAAAGGTGACATTATTATCGATAGTGGAAATTCACATTTTACTGATACCAACCGCCGTGTTGACGAACTGGAAAAAGATGGTCTGCATTTCTTCGGAATGGGCATTTCTGGTGGCGAAGAAGGTGCACGTTTTGGTCCGAGTATGATGCCAGGTGGCGATAAACAAGCTTATAACGTCGTAAAAGACGTTTTTGACGCTGTAGCGGCTAAAGTTGGAACCGATCCTTGCGTAACTTACATTGGCCCTGGTGCTTCTGGTCACTTTGTTAAAATGGTGCACAATGGAATCGAATATGCCATTATGGAGCTTATTGCTGAGGTATACGGAATCCTTAAAAATGGTTTAGGTTATTCTAACAACGAAATATATCAGGTATTTAAAAAATGGAACGAAGGCAGACTGCAATCATTCTTATTGGAAATTACTGCCGAAATCTTCCTTTTTAAAGATACCGAAACACAAAACGATCTTTTAGATCAGATTAAAGATGAAGCACGCTCAAAAGGAACCGGAAAATGGACTTCAGAAGTTTCAATGGAACTGCAGTTACCGGTACCCACAATTAACGAAGCTGTTTCTAACCGCGATTTATCTAAATTCAAAAAACTAAGGGTTTCTTTAGAAGAAGCGTTTGGTAAAAAAGATACTAAAATAGCGGTGACTGTTGATGAACTGGAAGATGCATTTTACTTCTCTATGATCAGTGCCTATGCACAGGGGATGCATTTACTCGTTCAGGCATCAAAAGAATATCAATACGACTTACAATTACAGGAAATTGCCAAAATCTGGCGTGGAGGCTGTATCATCAGGGCTAAATTCTTAGAAGATATTTATCAGGCTTACGATAAAAACAATGCGTTGGAGCATTTATTCGGTGATGCAGGTATCCAGAACATCATCAAAGGTACTTTGCCGGGCACACGCAAAACAATCAGTGCGTGTATTAATTCAGGACTGGGTATTCCGGCATTTGCCTCTACCCTAACCTATTTCGATACCATTACAACGGCCCGCATGCCTTCAAATTTAATCCAGGCACAAAGAGATTTCTTTGGTGCACACACTTTCGAACGTATTGATAAAGATGGTGTTTTTCATGCCGACTGGAATAAATTATCATAAACTATTTAGACTTACGAACAAGAACATAAAATGAAAACCAAAACCGCATTAAACCCTACCATTTTTGTAATATTTGGTGGAACAGGTGACTTAAATAAAAGAAAATTAGCACCTGCCCTATATAATTTATTTATGGAGGGTTACATGCCTGATAAGTTTGCTATTATTGGTACAGGAAGAACTGAATTTACTGATGATAGTTACAAAACGGCTTTAGAAGAGGCTGTGAACGAGTTTTCGCGAAGCGGAAAAGTTAAAAAAGATAAATGGGACGATTTCGGAAATACCATCCATTATTGCCCTACCGATTTTGCCCAGCCAAAAACTTTCGAAAATCTTAAAGCAGCTGTCGATAAATATCAAAAAGAATACGGCGCAGGTACACAGGTAATTTTCTACCTGGCTGTTGCCCCTAACTTCTTCCCGATTATTGCGGAATGTTTACAAAAATATAAACTTACGCAAGATGAAGACAATAGCCGCATCGTTATTGAGAAACCTTTTGGTCATGATTTAGAATCGGCAAAAGAACTCAATGCATTATTAAGTACCATTTTTACTGAAAAACAGATCTATCGTATCGACCATTACTTAGGTAAAGAAACGGTACAAAACATGATGGCTTTCCGTTTTGCCAATGCATTGTTCGAGCCGTTATGGAACAGGTCTTATATCGATCACGTTCAGATTTCGGTTACCGAACAGTTAGGTGTAGGCGATCGCGGAGGTTACTACGAAGGTTCTGGTGCTTTGAGAGATATGATCCAGAATCACCTCTTGCAATTGCTTTGCTTGGTTGGAATGGAAGCACCAATTAATTTTGATGCCGATGAAATCAGGAACCGTAAGGTGGAGGTTTTAAGAGCGATGCGTCCTTTTTCTGCTGAAGATATCCGTTTTCATACGGTTCGCGGCCAATACAGCAAAGGCTGGGTTGAAGGTAAGGAAGTTCCGGGATACCGTCAGGAAAAAGGTGTTGATGCACACTCTAATACCGAAACTTTTGCAGCAGTTAAATTCCATATCGATAACTGGAGATGGCAGGGAATTCCTTTCTATTTGAGAACTGGAAAACGCCTGAACCAGACATCATCTTTAATTACCATTCAGTTTAGGGATGTTCCACATCAGATTTTCTCATCAGGTGTAACCGAAAACTGGCAGCAAAACAGGTTGGTGATCAGCATACAGCCGGAAATGAGTATCCGCATGCAGGTACAAGCTAAGAGACCTGGATTAGACATGGTATTAAACCCTGTTGATATGATATTCGATTATAAAGGAACTTACGAGGGTGATACCCCGGAAGCTTACGAAACCTTATTATTGGATGCGATGATGGGCGATCAAACCTTGTTTATGCGCGGCGATCAGGTAGAGGCGGCATGGGAACTGGTGATGCCAATTTTAAATACATGGGAAAGCAAAAAATCAATCAATTTCCCTAATTACCCTGCCGATAGCTGGGGACCAGAAGAAGCTGAAGCACTTATCGCAAGAGATGGTTTCCACTGGTTTAACCTGCCGTTGAAGAATAAGGAATAATTTTTACCCGGTCGTCACCCTGAATTTAGTTCAGGGTCTTATTCGAGATAGATGCGAATCCCGAAAATTCGGGACAGCGTGACGACTTTATTATTGATAAAATGAATCTACTCATATACAAAACATTAGAAGAACTAAACCAGGATCTGGCAGATTATGTAATCAAAATTGCAGAAATGTCTATCGAAGAAAACGACCGTTTCAATTTCGTACTTACCGGCGGCAGTTCTCCTAAAGCACTTTACCATTTTCTGGCTACCGAAGGGCAGCACAGAATTGATTGGGAAAAAGTATACTTCTTCTTTGGCGATGAGCGTAATGTTCCGGCCAATGATGATAACTACAATGGATTAATGGCCAAGAAAACCATTTTAGATCCGCTGGGCATTAAAGAAGACCATATTTTTTATGTTGATACCACTTTGGCTCCTGAAAAAGCGGCTATTGAATATAAAAAAGCAATCGACAAACATTTTAATGGCGAAGACATTGTTTTCGATCTGATCCTTTTGGGTATGGGTGATGATGCGCACACCGCTTCGATTTTTCCGCATACGACCTTGGTTAAAGATGAAGAAGTAAACGTTGCAGCGGTATACGTAGAAAAATTAGATACTTATCGCATTAGCTTTACCGCACCATTAATTAACAAGGCAGATAATGTGGCGTTCCTGGTGTTTGGCGAAAATAAAGCCGAAGCCTTAAAACATGTTATTGGCGACGAGCAAAAAGATGTATCGACTTACCCTTCTCAGTTAATTGATCCTATTGATGGAAAATTAACCTGGTTTACCGATGAGGCGGCCACAAAATTATTAGAAGACTAAAGTGATGATGTCTGAAGAAAAACATTTATCAGACTTTTTAAACGGAAAAACGGAATATACCTTAGGGTTATTCCGTTTTTTTATTGACCAATTGGGCGAATTTGGAGCGATAAAGCTCAGGCCAACCAAATCCATGATTGCGCTTGAATCAAAAACGCAATTTGCTTATATTACACAATTGGGAAAGAACTTTATTCATGTAGTTATTCCCTTCGACCAACCATATGAAGACAATCTTTGCTTTACTAAAATTGCCCAGGTACCAGGGATTAATCAGTTCAACCACCATTTAAGGATTTTCTTTCCGGAAGATATAAATGATGAAGTGAAAGCTTTTTTGAGACTGGCTATGGAGTAACGCGTTTTTTAACCACAGCGTACACGGAGGAAGATGCAGAGACCGCAAAGTTTGGTACAACTATCTTATTACCATATCCGTCATTTCGACTAAAGCGCAGCGAAATGGAGAAATCTATATAGATAAATTCAATTTTCCTTCACAAAAAATCATGAAACAAGCTATCATAAACTAGATGCGTCACCCTGAATTTATTTCAGGGTCTATAATACATTGTGGTAATTTCATGATTCAAAAGATCCTGAAACAAGTTCAGGATGACGAATGTTTCTATCCTAAGCTTTAAAGAAGAATAGGTGTCAGATGGAAACATCTGACACCGCACCAAAATCGATTAAACTAGATGCGTCACCCTGAATTTATTTCAGGGTCTATAATGCATTGTGGTAATTTCCATGATTAAAAAGATCCTGAACCAAGTTCAGGATGACGATTCGTGCAGAAATTACCCTTAGGATTGCTGTTGGATGTTTCCATCCTACGCTTTAAAGAAGAATAGGTTTCAGATGGAAACATCTGACACTATATATGGTCGTCATTGCGAGGAGGAACGACGAAGCAATCTTTCCTAATTTGCCAAAGTTTGCAACAAAGATTGCTTCGTCGGCTGAAAAGCTTTCTCGCAATGACGATTTCGTGAACGGAAATTGTCTTTAATCCAGTTTCTCTTCTATCAACAACTTAATAATCCCATCAGCCATCCCCACTTTAGGTACATAAATCTGTTTTATACCGGTCCACTTCATTAAGGTTAAATAAATCTCGCAGGCCGGGATAATTACGTCTGCACGGTCGGGGTTTAAACCCAGGGTATTAATCCTTTCTTTCAATGAATAACTGGTTAATTTATTATACATCGAATTTAATTTCTGTAATGATAAAGGCGCATTTTCCTTCTCATCCGACATGCGGAATAACTTATTAATATTGCCACCTGTACCGATGCCAGCCAGATGTTTATAATCTTTTGTATGTTCTTTTACCCAATCTTTCATCTCTTCCCAGGTTTCTTCCTTATCCTGATTATCGAGCATCCTAATGGTACCGATATTGAAAGATCTTGAAGCTTCAGGAGCACCTTTTACAAAAACAGACAACTCGGTACTACCCCCACCCACATCAATATACAGGTAGTTTTTATTTTCATCTAACTCTTCTTCAATATGGTTAGCATAAATAATATTCGCTTCCCGTTGTCCTTCAATAATCTCTAACGTAACGTCCGCTTCCTTTTTAATCAGTTTGACAATATCTTCCCCATTACGGGCCTCGCGCATTGCAGAGGTTGCACAAGCCAAATATTCAGAAACATGATAAACATCCATCAGATTCTTAAAAGCGGTCATGGTTTTGATCAGATCAGCAGATTTTTTCTCTGAAATATACTGATCTAAGAATGCATCATCTCCCAGTCGGAGTGGCACACGTATAAGGGTGTTCTTTTTGTATTTATATTTTCCGTCTTGTTTGCTAATATCAGCAATGAGTAACCTCACTGCATTCGAACCGATATCTATAGCTGCGTATCTTAACATTATGATTGATGCTTGGTTTTTAAATAGTTATAAATATCTACTTGTGCCCTTATTTTTTTACTTAATCTGTTTTTGTGATATTTATTATTGTTTAAGGCATTAATTTGCCTCGATTTGGTATTATCCTGCAGCTGCAGATCGATAATATCCTGTATCTCCTGTTTAACATCATGATCAAGTACCGGAAAACCTACTTCAACACGGTGTTCGAAATTCCGGCTCATTAAATCGGCAGAAGACAAATACATATCGTTTTTACCGTTATTACCGAAAATATAAACCCTGGCATGCTCCAAAAACTTATCGATAATACTAATGGCGGTAATATTTTCACTAAAGCCCTTTACCCCAGGCACCAGACAGCAAATTCCGCGGATAATCAGCTGGATTTTAACCCCGGCATTACTCGCATCGTAAAGTTTGGCAATAATCCCTTCATCCGCTAAACTATTTACTTTCAGCATGATGTAAGCGAGCTTACCCTGCTTGGCATTTCGGATTTCGCGGTTGATAAAATTGACCAGTTTCGAGCGGCTCTCCAGTGGGGAAACAATCAGGTGTTTAAAACCCTTGGTTACGGTACGTTTGCTTAACGCATCAAAAAGTTTGACCAGATCGTTGGTGATCTCTTTCTTTGCCGTGAAAATACTATGGTCGCAGTATAAACCTGCAGTTTTCTCGTTAAAGTTCCCGGTTGCTAAGTTTGCATAGTACACCGGTTTATCCTTTTCGATCCGTTTAACCAAACAAATTTTAGAATGTACTTTGTAATCGGTTAGACCGTAATTTACCTTAACACCCTCCTCCATTAAACGACTGGTCCAGTAAATATTGGCCTGCTCATCAAAACGGGCTTTAAGTTCCAGTAGAACAGAAACTGCCTTGCCATTTTTAGCAGCGTTGATTAAGGCATTGATTACTTTCGAATTTTCTGCCAGCCGGTATAAGGTAATCTGTATGTCAGTTACTTTCGGATCAATTGCGGCCTCTCGCAAGAACAAAATGATATAATCGTACGATTGATAGGGTAAATTCACTAAATAATCGCGCTGGGCGACTCTATTGAACATACTCTGGGTTCTGTGCAGATCGTGCACTTTCAATGGCACATTCGGCGCATATTCCAGTTCTTTTTTACCCACATTCGGGAAGGCAATAAAATCGCCAAACTTATGGTAACGGTTACCCGGAATTAAACTTTCAGCCTCAAGCTTAAGCTTATTCACCAGTACAGTAAGCATGTTTAAAGGCATAGCCGAATCGTAAAGCAAACGCATGGGTTTTCCTTTTTTGCGTTTTTCTAAACTGCTTTTTAAATCCTCGATAAATTTATCATTGATATTTTTATCGATATCCAATTCGGCATCCCGTGTTAACTGGATCGAATAGGCCTCTAAATTATCGTAGGTAAAAACATAAAATATATCATCTAAGCAATACCTGATAATATCTTCGGCAAGAATAATAAATTTTAGGTCGTTTGTTTCCGGCAATACCAAAAACCGCGGCAAATTCGGTGGAATTTCAATGAGCGCGTATTTCTCTTTAACTTTTGTGTCTTTTTTCGAAAGTTTAACAAAAAAATAAAGATACCGGTCTTTCAGCTCTGGAAAAGGCTTATCCATATCCAGCATAATGGGAACCAGATTAGATAAAATCTTATCCCTGAAATGATTTTTAACAAACTCGCCCCTGCTTACATTCAGTTGGGTATCGTTTAAAATAAAAATCCTGTTCTGGGCAAGCTCGTTAATTAGCGTAGCCTGAAAAAGCTGATCGAATTTTCTTTCCTGTTTTACAACAATGTTTTTAATCTCGTTCAGAATTTTCTTTGGGTTAAATCCCAAAAGTGCTTTAGCCTTATCGTTCAGATTGGTTAACCGGGTCATAGTGGCTACCCGCACACGATAAAACTCCTCTAAATTTGAAGAAAATATAGATAGAAATTTAATCCGTTCAATCAGCGGAACTGTTTCGTCGGCAGCTTCTTGCAGTACACGTTCGTTAAAGTAAAGCCAACTGATTTCGCGGTTAAAAAATGGAATCTTTTTATTACTCATTTAAAAAAATAAAAAATCCCTGCCAAAACAGGGATGCTCAAAACTGCACATTAATTTGTTAAATCGATGTTAATTCATCTACACGTTAACGTTAACAAATTTATTTTTTAGTAGGTGTTTTTGTCTCTTTCTTAACTGCAGGTGTAGCTTTAGCAACCGTCTTTTTAACAACTGTTGCTGCTTTTGCAGGTGTAGCAGCCGGAGTTACCGCTTTTTTAACTGTTGCAGCGGCCTTTGCCGGAGCTTTAACCGCTGTACTTGTCGCTTTTTTAGCAACTGTTGTAGCCTCCTTTACCGCTTCTTTTGCTTTTGCTACCGGTTTTGCCAATACTTTCTCGGCTTTTTCTTCTGTTTCTATTGCCGCAACCTTAATGCTTTGCACTACTGGTTTAGCCTTTGCAACCGCTTTTTTAACCACTTTTTGAGCAGATTTTTCAGACTTACTTACCGCTTTGGCAACTGGTTTTTTTGCTGCTTTTGCTTTCTCTTTTGATGCATGTAACAAATCATCAATTTTCTGTCCCACATCAGCTTTTACGATGGTAAATTTTTTGGTTAATTTTTTAGCCACCCGTTTGCTGGCCTTACCCACCTCCGCGCTAATTTCCGATACATCATGACCTAAACTTTTAATCACATCTAAGAACTTATCCGTGATCGATTGCTCCAGTTGTTTTTTAGCTTCTTTCTTTGTGATCTTTTTTTGAGACTTCGGTTTAGTGGTTTTCATATTATTTTTCGTTTTTTTGTGAGAATGGATTAATTTCTATTAAATCTACTTATTTTTTTACTTTAAAGCTAAAACCATGCCTTCTTTTGATATTGTAAGTAAAGTTGATGCGCAGACATTAGACAACGCCATTAACAATGCTAAAAAAGAAATTCTTAACCGATTCGACTTTAACGGATCGAAAAGCACGATCGATCTGGATAAAAAAACAAATGTGGTAACCATTGTTACTGAAGATGATATGCGCTTAAAAGCAATAGAAGGTTCAATCATTTCGCGGATGATGAAACAGAATTTAGATCCGAAAAGTTTAAATTTTGGCGACGAGCATCAGGCATCGGGCAACATGATCAGAAAAGAAATCAGCATTAAAGAAGGATTAGACAAAGAGGCTGCTAAAAAAGTGGTGGCGAAAATCAAAGCCAGCGGTTTAAAAGTTCAACCTTCAATTATGGACGATCAGGTTCGCGTAACTGCAAAAAAAATCGACGATCTGCAAGCAGTAATCAACCTGTGCAGAAACGAAGATTTTGGTCAACCGCTTCAGTATATCAACATGCGTAACTAGGTGTTAAACTGGTTAATTGTATAAAAGTTGAAATTGGTTAATTGTTAGATAATTCGACACGATTAAGCACTTAACCGATTTCAATCGTTAACCAGCCAAATAACTGACCGATTAAGCAGTGTATGCTATTACGGATTTTGACAGCAAAACAATCATTCAAAATTCAATCATTAATTCACATGGAAATCAGCGAAAACGGATTTATATTTTCTGATAAAAAAGCGCTTTTAGTTATCGATGACATACACCATTATTTAAGTGTAGAATCGTATTGGGCAAAAGGTATTCCGCTGGATACCGTAAAACGTTCTATAGAAAATTCGCTTTGTTTTGGTATTTATAAAGATCAGGAGCAAGTGGGTTTTGCACGCTGGGTAACGGATAAGGCTACTTTTGCCTGGCTTTGCGATGTTTACATTAAAGAAAGCTACCGTGGCTTGGGCTTATCGAAAAAACTGATGTCTTTTATGATTTTCCACCCGGATTTACAAGGATTAAGGCGCTACCAGCTCGCTACTTTAGATGCGCATAGCCTGTATACGCAATTTGGCTTCTCTCCTATCCAAAACCCGGAAAATCAAATGGGTATTGTGATTCCAAACATATATAACCAAGACCCGGAATAGATAAAAAAAACCTTTTTCCAACGCTCTTGTTTTTAAACCTATAAAACATAGAGAAAACATGAAAAAGATATTTTTATTGTCCGCCGGGATTGCCTTAGCGCTTTCCTTTCAAGCTTGTCAAACCGCTGATAAAAAATCGGCTACCACTAAAGACAGTATTTCTGGAGATACCAACATGGTAAACGGCAACCATGTTACAGGCTCCGAAAGCACCGAATCGGGTGTTGATGAGGCTGGAGCAACTTTTTTAAGAAAAGCAGCTGTTGGCGGCATTATGGAAGTTGAAGCAGCAAAAATTGCCCAAACCAATGCCAAAAGTGCTGAGGTAAAAGAATTTGCAGCCAAAATGTTAACCGATCATACGAAAGCCAATACAGAATTAAAAGCTTTGGCCATAAACAAAAAGGTAATTACCCCCGATGCCTTGCCTGCAGATGATCAAATCCACCTGGATGAAATGAAGAAAATAACCGGTACAGCCTTTGATCAACATTATATGCAAATGATGGTTACTGATCATGAAAAAACAATAAACTTGTTTAAACTCGGCATGCAGAACCGCGATCAGGCCATTAAAACCTGGGCTGGTAATACATTGAAGGTAATCGAATTGCACGATGAAATGGCCAAAAAGATTGTAGCGAACTTAAAATAGATTGTTTTTCAATAAAGATAAATCGTTATTTCGAGAGAAGTCGAGCACCACATAGTGCTCAGCGAAGCTGAATCTGTGTGAATAGATTGCTCTGGTCGAGATGACGATTTTCTATTAGCCCCGTATAACTGAACAAAATGTGTGAAAGACATCATTTTTAATACAATTTCTTTCTAAAAAGAAATTAAAATTAACTTTCGCCGTTTAATACAAAAATACATAAATGAATAAGAGTAGAATTTTCAGCGCGCTTTTAAGTGTCGCGCTCATCAGTGCTGTACCAACTTTAGTCCATGCACAAAAAGCAAATTGGCAAAATCTTGATCTTAAAACCGATAGTACATTCGGAATCAGTACCGAAAAAGCATATAAAGAACTTCTAAAGGGGAAAAAATCTGTTAAAGTGATCGTTGCCGTGAATGATGGCGGTGTTGAAGCTACTCACGAGGATTTAAAAAGGATAATGTGGGTTAATACCAAAGAAATAGCGGGTAATGGCAAAGACGATGATAAAAATGGCTATATCGACGATATCAACGGCTGGAACTTTATTGGTGGCCCAAAAGAATCTATAAATTTTGAAACGCTGGAGTTAACGCGTTTAGTACGCCGTAATCAAGACCGTTTTGCCAATACCACTGATGCAAATGTTGCAGAAAAAGATAAAAAGGACTTTGCTGTATTTAAAGCACAGAGAGCTGATTTAGAAAAGCAACTGGCAGAAGCTAAAGAAAATCTGGCAGGGTTAACAGGTTTCAAAGCAGCGCTTGATGCAGTAGTCAAAAAAATTGGCAAGCAAGATCCTAGCCTTGACGACTTTAAAAATTTTAAACCAGTTACCGATGTTGATGCCCGGGTACAAGCGGTAGTAATTGAGGAATTAGGAAAAAATACCTTTAAAGATTTTTATGAAGAGCAGATTACAGAAGGCTTTGACTATTATAGCCGCCAGGTTAATTATAACTTAAATCTCGACTACGATCCACGCGCTATTGTGGGCGATGAACCGAACAATGTTAAGGAGAAATTTTATGGAAACAATGATATAGCTGGTCCTGATGCCATGCACGGCACGCACGTAGCAGGTATTATCGCCGCCGACAGAACAAATAAACTGGGCATTTTAGGTGTGGCGGATAATGTGGCTATTATGGGTGTTCGTTGTACGCCTAATGGTGATGAGAGAGATAAGGATGTTGCAAACGCAATTCGTTATGCTGTTGATAATGGTGCTAAGGTAATTAACATGAGTTTCGGCAAGCCTTATACCGAGAACAAAGAAGTTGTTAACGAAGCGATGAAATATGCCGTTGAAAAAGATGTACTGATTGTACAGGCTGCCGGTAACGAAAACAAAAACATCGATGTAGAAAGTAATTTCCCTAATCACAAAGATTTAGATGAAAAAACCATTGCTTCATGGATAACCGTGGGTGCATCGGGTCCTAAAGATGATGAAACACTTAAAGCCAGTTTCTCTAACTATGGTAAAACGCAGGTAGATGTATTTGCGCCGGGAGTTAAAATTTATTCATCAGTACCTGGTTCTAAATACAAAAACTTAGACGGTACAAGTATGGCTTCTCCTGTTGTAGCGGGTTTAGCGGGATTAATCCGCTCTTATTACCCTAAATTAACGGCTGCCCAGGTGAAAGAAATTATTGTTAAATCGGTAACAAAGGTTAACCATAATGTAGAATATGCTAAAAGTGAAGAACCTGGCGCAGAAAAAATTTCTGTTCCTTTCTCTGACCTTTGTATTAGTGGCGGAATCGTAAATACTTATAATGCCCTAAAATTAGCAGCAACTTACAATGGTAAGGCCGTTGCTAAATAATTTAAAGATAGTGATTAAACAAAAAATGCGTCCCGATGTAAAATTGGGACGCATTTTTTATTTACGATATTTAGAGAAGTAATTATGCCAAAATCTTATCGGGTGTTATCGGCAATGTTCTGATTCTTTTTCCGGTGGCATTAAAAACGGCATTGGCTACTGCTGCAGAAAAACCGATCAGGGCAATTTCGCCCATACCTTTTGCCCCCATGGGATTAATATAGGGATCGGGTTTATTGATGAAATTAACATCAATCTCTGGTACATCTGCATTTACCGGAACGTGGTAATCGGCAAAATTGTTGTTGATATATCTTCCATAACGGTGATCGATGATGGATTCTTCCGTTAGCGCCATCCCAATTCCACCCACTGCACCGCCCAGCATCTGACTTCTTGCCGTTTTCGGACTCACAATGGTACCTGAATCGCCTACGGAAACAATTTTACTCACTTTTACAACACCGGTTAGGGAATGAACTTTGACCTGCACAAAATGAATCGAGAACGAATACATCGAGTAACTATCTTTTTCCTTGCCACCCTGGCTCTCTTTGGTTACTTCTATTTGCGGCAGGTTATTCTTTTTTAAAACATCAACAAAATTAGCCGTAGCATCCATATTTGAATTTGCGGCCAGTTCTGCAATTGCAGACTTTAATGCCACACAAACATCGTTCACGGCCGAACCTACGGTAGATAATGTAGCCGATCCACCCTGACTTGGTGCTGGTGGCAAAGAAGAGTCGCCCAATTCAAACGTAATTTTATTTACAGGAATCTTCATTAATTTATTGGCAATTAAAGTCATGCCAGTTCCTGTTCCCGGGCCAATATCACTGGTTGCACTTTGCAAAAGCAGCGATCCATCAGCCTTTAAAATACCCTTCACGCTTGCCTTGCCTCTGTTCGCGTTAAATACACCCACACTTACCCCATAACCGGTTTGCCATGGTCCTTCTGTCAAACTACCCGGTTTATTTTTCCGGTTGCTCCATCCTATTTTCTCGGCCCCGATTTTATAGGCTTCTTTGATGTTTTTGCTCGAAAAGGGTTTATTTTTCTGCTGATCGGTTTCAGGATCGTTTTTGATTCTAAAATCCAATGGATCCATGTTCAGGGCATGCGCCATTTCATCAATTGCACTTTCAAGCGCAAAAGCTCCTGTTGCTTCGCCTGGTCCACGCATCCATATCGGTACACCCAGATCAACCGGTACAATGGCATACGAAGTATTTACATTATCGCATTGGTACATAAACTTCGCCATGTTCACCACCCCTTCTGTAAAGTTCTCATAAGTGGAAGTTTCGCCATACGCCCTATGCGTAATCCCTGTTAATTTACCATCTTTATTCGCACCCAAACCGATGGTTTGTATCGCTGCCGGCCGATTACCGACCATTGTAAACATCTGCATCCTCGTAATCACCACTTTTACAGGTTTACCAATATGTTTGGAAGCCATCACTGTTGCAATTTCGAGTGGCCATGTACGCAAAGCCATGCCAAAACCACCGCCCACAAACTCCGAATTCACCTGAATATTCTCCATCGGAATTTTAAAAACGTTGGCAATAGTGCCCTGCGTAGCTTTTACACCCTGTGTTTTGGCATAAACGGTAAGTTGGTTATTGGGTCGCCAATCGGCAATAATCCCATGCAGTTCCATCGGGTTATGTGTTTCAATTGGCAGAAAATATCTTTCTTCGAGCTTTACCTCTGCGGTTTTATAGGCATTTTCTATACCTCGTTTATAGTCAGCTTGTCCCTGGAGCTTTTTAGCCTTAGGATCTTTTAATGCCTTTTCAAAATCGGTATTAAATTCTTCTTTGGCATAGGTTGCTTTAACGAGTGAGGCGGCATGAGTAGCCCTTTCGAAAGTATTCGCCACCACGATTGCAATGGGTTGCCCGTTATAAAAAATCTTATCAGTATAAAAAATCTTCATCTGCGGACCACCTTCCTGCTCATAAGCAGCTGCCGATGGCTTATTCAAGTGCGAAACCACAGCAATTACACCTGGTGCTTTTTCAGCGGCCCTGGTATCAAGCGCAGTAATTTTCCCCTTGGTAATGGTACTGGTTACCAAAACACCATAGGTTAAACCAGGTAATTCATATTCAGCAAAATACTTAGCTTGTCCGGTAACTTTCAAAATTCCATCTACGCGATCGTTATCGTCTTTTAACATTCTCTTTTCCATAACTAAGCTTTTGATTTTGCAAGATTCAACGCTTCAATAATCGTATTGGGTGCCAGTTTAAGTTTGAAGTCATTCCCTCCAAAACCTTTAGCATCCTTCATGGCCAACTGAGCCGCCTGTTCGAAATTCGACAAGGTAGCTTCTTTTCCTTTTAAGAAATTTTCAGATGCCGTTAAACGCCAGGGTTTGTGCGCTACACCGCCCATGGCTAATCGAACATCCGTAATTTTATTATTGCTGATCTCAAAGGCTGCTGCTACGGATACCAGTGCAAAAGCGTAGGAAGCCCGGTCCCTAACTTTGAGGTAATGGTAATTTTTAGCCAGGTTATTCACCGGAATCTCCAAACGGATAATCATTTCATCCACCTTTAAGTTATTGTCTAACTGCGGCGTATCTCCTACCAGGCGATGAAATTCTTTAAATGGCATTTTACGTTCTCCTTTGGCGTTGGCCAATATCACTTCAGCATCTAAAGCGACTAAAGCGACACACATATCGCTGGGATGAACGGCAATACATTTCTCTGAAGTCCCGAAAATAGCATGCATGCGGTTGAAACCTTCCATGGCCCCACAGCCCGTTCCGGGCTGACGTTTGTTACAAGGCATTTCAGTGTCGTAAAAATAGCCACAACGTGTACGCTGCATCATGTTACCGCCAACCGTAGCTACATTTCTCAGTTGCGCAGATGCCCCAGCCTGTAAAGCCCATGATAGTAAGGGTAGCTTCTCTTTAATCAGGGCATGATCTGCAACAGCTGTATTGGAAGCCAAAGCGCCAATGTGAATTTTATTCCCAATCTGCTCAATTTGTTTTAATGGAACATGATTGATGTCGATGAGCTTTTCGGGTGCAGTAACCCCTCTTTTCATCAGGTCAATCAGGTTGGTACCACCAGCCAGGAATTTTGCATTTTTATCTTTTACCAGTAAGGCAATTGCTGATTTTGCCGTGGTTGTTCTTAAATATTGAAAATTGATCATACTGTTTCGCCTCCTTCCTTAACTTCAATAATTGCATCAACTATATTAGGATAAGCGCCACACCTACAGATGTTTCCACTCATATATTCACTTATCTCTGCTCTTGAACCCGTATGACCTTCACGCACACAGGCTACGGCGGACATAATCTGACCAGGTGTACAATACCCGCACTGAAAACCATCATGTTTGATAAATGCCGCCTGCATGGGGTGTAAAGTATCGCCATTTGCCAAACCTTCAATCGTAGTAATTTTCTTTCCTTCATTCATCACAGCCAGACTCAGGCAGGAATTTACCCTTTGTCCATCCACATGAACGGTGCAAGCACCACACTGACCATGATCACAGCCTTTTTTGGTGCCTGTTAAGTGCAGTTCTTCCCGCAAATAATCTAAAAGTGTTACCCTGGGCTCTACTGTTGTTTGATAAGCTTTGTTATTTACCGTAAGCTTTAAGGGAATTTTCTCAAAAAGTTCGGCGAAACGCTCATCGGCATTACTTTCAGCGGCTTTAACTGCAACGCCTGGTGTTAAGGCAATGGCGGTAATTACTGAGCTTTTTTTGAGGAAATCGCGCCTGCTATCACCCTGATTTGGTTTCTGATCGGAAGATTTCATAATTGGATATTTAGATATTGGGATGTACTCCTAAGTTCGTAATTCTTAAGTTCTTATTGTAGCCATTCAGAAATTTAGAATTATTCTATTGAGTAATATTTTTATATAACTCCCTAGAAACAAATCATTAACAAAATAATTTTCAAAATGTTCAACCAATTTATACTTTTATAACATGGACAACGTAAAACCACTACCCGATTTATCAGCAGAAGAACAACGCGTTTTAGGCTCATTAATAGAAAAAAGCAGAACTACGCCTGATTATTATCCTATGACTTTGAACAGCTTAACAGCTGCCTGTAACCAAAAAAGTTCGAGAAATCCGGTGGTAAATTACGATGAGGAAACCATAACTTTAACACTCAATCAACTTAAAATAAAAGGTTTAATCTCCACTGCTACAGGAGGATCAAGCCGTGCAACTAAATACAAACATAATCTGGCCATTGTTTATCCTTTAGTGCCATCGGAGTTAGCCATTATCTGTCTTTTACTTTTACGCGGACCGTTAACACCTGGCGAAATTAATAGCAATTCGGGAAGGTTATATGAATTTGAAAGTATAGAAGAAGTTTTGGAACAACTTCAAAAACTATCAGATGAAGAACCTGCCTTTGTTAAACAACTGGCTAAGAAAGCTGGTCAGAAGGAAGCCCGTTTTGTTCATCTTTTAGGCGAACAGGCCGAAACCACCACAGAACCTGAAACCGAAACGATAGCCGTAGCACAATTTGATCCTACAGAACTGGAAAACAGAATAGAAAAATTAGAACTGGAAATTGAAGAATTGAAAGAACTGGTTAATTTATTGATGGATAAGTAGGTTTAATGGTTCATTAGTTCACTGGTCATTAGTTCATTAGTTCAATGGTCATTAGTTCATTGGTTTGTGAACCATTGGTATAGCTACAGGGGTGTCAGCCTGAGCGTAGTCGAAGACCATTACAAATAAATTCACCTTGCTTTCTGTGTCTCCGTGGCAAAAAAAAACTACAGTCTTATCGAGACGCTAAGACTAGTATAGGATGCTAAGACCAGCATGAGTCGAAGACCTTTACGATAAATTCACCTTGGTTTCTGTGTCTCCGTGGCAAAAAAACTACAGTCTTAGCGAGACGCTAAGACCAGTATGAGATCTCTCCATTTCGTTGCACTCCAGTCGAGATGACGACACGATTTAAACCTAAAACAAAAAGTGTTTGGCGATTAACCAAACACTTTATTAAATTTCCAATTAAGCTGGGAATGATAAAATCAATTAAGCCTCGTACTTTTTAAAAATAGTACTCGCGGTGTGACCACCAAAACCAAAAGTGTTATTTAAAACATAATTAATCTCCTTTTTAATACTTTCTCCCAACACAAAGTTCAATCCTTTTGGAATATTTTCATCCAGGTTTTTAGTATTAATAGTGGGCGGGATTACATTATCTCTGATTGATAAAATACTGATTACGCTTTCAACCGCTCCTGCTGCACCAAGTAAATGACCTGTCATCGATTTTGTTGCGCCAATCACTACTGGCAAACCCTTAAAAACAGTATTAATGGCCTGTAGTTCACTCAAATCACCCAATCCGGTTGAAGTAGCGTGTGCATTAATATAATCGATTTTATCGGCAGTAATTCCGGCATCCTTCAAGGCTTTTGTCATCCCCAAAGCCGCACCAACTCCATCAGGAGGTGTTCCGGTTAAGTGATAAGCATCAGCTGCCATTCCACCACCAATAATCTCTGCATAAATATGTGCGCCACGTGCTAAAGCATGGTCCAGGTCTTCTAAAACCAATGCGCCCGCACCCTCGCTCATCACAAAACCATCTCTATCGGCATCAAAAGGTTTTGAAGCCCCCTGAGGGTTATCATTATTTTTTGATAAAGCCTGAGCGGCATTAAATCCGCCAACCGATGATTTGGTAAGCGCTGCTTCCGAGCCACCTGCAATCATGATACTTGCTTTGCCCAAACGAATGGTATCAAAAGCATTGATAATGGCGGTATTTGATGATGCGCATGCTGATACGGTGCAATAATTCGGACCACGTAATTTGTGACGGATAGAAATAGCGCCTGCAGCGATATCAACAATCATTTTCGGAATAAAAAACGGACTGAACCTTGGTGTGCCATCACCCGCATGAAATTCTTCCAGTTGTGCTTCAAAAGTACCTATCCCACCGTTTCCGGTTGCCCAGATTACACCAACTTCAGCCAATTGATCATCGCTCATTGCGCTGAAATCCAATCCCGAATCTTTTATTGCCTGGTCGCTCGAGCCAATGGCATACTGGGTGAACAAATCAAACTTTTTAATTTCCTTTTTATCCAGGTATGCTTCAGGATTAAAATCCTTTACTTCACCAGCAAAATGGGTTTTAAATTTACTCGAATCAAATTTTGTAATGGGGCCAATGCCACTTTTTCCGGCTAATATCTGTTGCCAAAATTGCTCAACGGTATTACCAAGCGGTGTTATCGCACCTAAACCTGTTACTACTACTCTTTTCATTTTAATAATTTTTAGTCAATATCCTTGAATAAATAATCGACCAATGATTGTACGCGTGGGGCAATAATTAATATAGCAGGAATGGCTACAATGTAAGAAATGCCCCATGATTTTAACCAAACTTTCATAAAGACCGATGTAAATCCAAGATTAACACTTATGGCCGCGAAAGTAACTATTCCTGTAGTAAAAACCGCCATAATAAATGCAAATGCTACCTTCTTTTTCATTCCTGCTGTATTTTTTAATTCTGAACCGAATCAATCCAGGCTTTTCTGTTGGCATTCATCACATTCAGGGCATCAGCTGGCGACTGTCTGAACAGTTCATAAATTTTAGCGGTATCACCTACCCTGATTTCAAATTCATCATTGGCCAAAGCAGTTAAAAGGTCTTCCGCAACAACCGAAGGTTTGATGCCATTATGACCACCTATTTCTTTCGAAAATTCGGTATCAACTAAAGGCGGCATCAATTCAAAAACTTTAACAGATGTCTCTTCCAAACTCAACCTTAACGAAGTACTGTAAGAATGTAATGCTGCTTTACTGGCTGCATAAGTGGGCAAAGTAATCCCTGGAACATAAGCAACGATAGAGGATACATTTACGATAGCTGAAGCTTCCTGTTGTTTTAGAACAGGCAATAATTTTTGATTAATCCTGATGATAGACAGGTAATTGGTTAACATTTCATCTTCTGCATTCGCAAAAGCATCCTGGTTTGGATCGGCCAAATTGTAAAGCAATGCCCTTCCTGCATTGTTAATCACGATATTCAATTGAGGAAAATCGGCTTTGATGCGGCTTACCAACTGATCCACATCTTCAGCTTTGCTCACATCAGAAAGAATGGTGGTTACATTTTGTAATGATGCTGCAGCTGCATCCAGCCTGTCCTGGTTTCTGCCAGTAATTATAACATGGTTATCCAAATCAGTTAACTGTTTTGCGATTTCTAATCCGATACCGGCTGTTCCGCCGATCAATAAAACGGTATTTTGTGAAGTTTTCATTTTATATTTTTTTAAAATTTTAAGATTAAACAAGTGCTCACCGCGTGAGCGTAAATGGTATTATTTTCATCAACTAACTGTGCTTCTACTAAGGCAGTACGACCGCCAAGGTTGATCACCTTCCCAATGGTTCTTAATTTTCCGGTTTGAATGGTAATGGCTTTCAGGAAATTTACCTTAAGCTCTAAAGTGGTATATCCTTTTCCGGCAGGTAAAAGCGAATGGACCGAACAGCCCATAGCCGAATCTAAAATAGCAGTGATTACCCCGCCATGCACCGTACCAATCGGGTTGTAATGAAATTCCTGAGGCATAAATTCAAAAACCACATTCCCCTTTTCGATCACACTTACACTAAAATCCAAAGTATGCAACAGTGGAGGTAAAGGAAATTGATGATTGCTCATGGCCTGCAGATAAGCTATACCATCCATCTGCATGGCTTCCTTTGCGCCTATCAAGGGATTTTCCCAACTTATTGTCCTGGTTCTTTTCATAATAAAATACCAATCGGTATATTTTAGTTTAAAAATTTTTAGCCGAGGCTATTGATATATTTTTTTAACGAATCCATAATTAAATTCCAGTGTGCTGGTTTTGCGGTCAGCCGCGAAATCATGATCCCACCTTCTATTATGGCAATAATGGTAAGTGCTATCTGTTCCGGATGATGATCTGCATGAATTTCTTTGGCAGAAATACCCGCTTCAACCAGTTTCACTATCCTGTTCTTCCAACCCAGTACCGCTTTTACTGCCCTTTCCCTTAATGCCGGATGCGTATCATCCGCATCAATTGCAGTGTTTAAAATCGGACAACCACCTTCCGACACCGTACCATTGATAAAGTTTTGATAAATATTGATATAAACCAGTAATTTATCTTTTGCATCTTTTTGTCTGTTGATCTCCGCATCTACCTTCGACACCACATTGTTCAGGTTATAATCGAAAGCGGCCAAGGCCACTTCATCCTTATTGGCGAAGTTGCCGTAAATACTGCCTTTGGTTAAACCTGTAGCAGCCGTAATATCATTTAAAGAAGTACCCGCATAACCTTTCATATTAAAAATGGGTGCGGTTTTCTCTACAATGAAATTTCTCGTTTTTTCTGCCTTGGTCATGTTCTTTTAAATTGACGATGCAAATATATACCAATCGGTATATTAAATACAAATATTTTTATCATCGCAATCTCCTTTTAATTGGAACGCTGGCTTTCATCACAGCACCATAATTTGTTTTAGGTTTGAATTTTGTAACTTTGATTTATGAACAAGCCAGAAACCATTGAAGATTTTTACCAGAACAAATTCAAGTTCCTGCCCGATAACCTACAAAATGGCGTAGGTCATTTTAACGTTTTTAAACTGGAAGATTGTTTAAGGGATGATCATAAGCCAATGAGCTATAACCGCAGGGATTATTATAAAGTATGCCTTACCCGTGGTCATAATGTTTACCACTACGCCGATAAAAGTATTGAGATAAATGGCACTGCACTTATCTTTTTCAATCCTTTGGTTCCGTATACCTGGGAGCTGGCCAGCGGCAACAAAAGTGACGTAACAGGCTTTTTCTGCATTTTTACCGAAGCCTTTTTTACTGAAAAGATCCGTGGAAATATTGGTGATTTACCCATGTTTGTGCCTGGAGGAAAACCTGCTTACTTTCTGGATGATAAACAGGATGCGCAAATTGAGGCTATTTTTGCTAAGATGTTTGAGGAAATCAACTCTGATTACATTTATAAATACGACTTACTCAGAAACTACATTACCGAAATTACACATTTCGCCCTCAAAACCCAGCCATCAGAGGCTTTATTCAAGCATACTGATGCCAACACCAGGATTACTTCTGTTTTTACGGAGTTACTGGAACGCCAGTTCCCCATCGAAACGACTACGCAAAGGTTTACCATGCGCTCGGCCAAAGATTACGCTTCGCAGCTTTCGGTACACGTAAACCACTTAAACCGTGCAATTAAAGAAACCACTGGCAAAACCACTACACATTATATTACTGAGCGTTTATTAAGTGAGGCCAAAGCTTTATTGAAACATACTGACTGGAATATATCGGAAATAGGTTATTGTCTGGGGTTTGAAGAACCTACCCATTTTAATAACTTTTTCAAAAAACTGACCAACCACACCCCTACTTCTTACCGGATTGTTTGAATTTCGTAATCATCAGTTTGATTAACGTAATAAACGTGATTCATCTTCGCCGTAATTTTGTCTTAACAAAAAAGATAAAACTATGGGCAAGAAAAAAGTTTGGTTTATTACCGGAGCTTCAAAGGGCTTAGGATTAAGTTTGGTTCATCAGTTGCTAAATGCTGGCCAATATGTTGCGGCCACATCAAGAAATATCGGTGAACTTAAAAAAGCAGTAAATAATGATGGCGGAAAATTCCTTCCGCTGGCGGTTAACCTGGCCAACGAACAAAGCGTGGAGGATGCGATAAAGGCGACCATTGCGAAATTTGAAAGAATTGATGTGGTCATCAATAACGCGGGTTACGGAATCGGAGGCAGTATCGAAGAACTAAGTGACGCAGAAACGCGCAATAGTTTTGATGTTAATGTTTTCGGCACACTCAATGTCATCAGAAAAGCTTCACCTTATTTAAGGGCACAACGAGCCGGGCACATCATCAACATCGCATCAATTGCAGGCATTGCAGGTGCCACCGGCTGGGCGGTATACGCTGCAGCAAAATCGGCAGTAATTGCATTATCAGAAGTATCAGCGGAAGATCTTAAAGAATTCGGCATAAAAGTAACCGTTGTGGCACCTGGCGCATTCAGAACCAGTTTCTTAACGGCTGACTCGTTGATTTTGGCAGCTAATCCAATTGCCGCATACGAAGAAGTGCGTGCAATACACAGCAAATACCTAAAAATGGATGGTCAGCAGATTGGTGATCCTGAGAAAGCTGCTGCTGCAATGATCTCACTGGCCAGCATGCCAAATCCACCCCTTCATTTGCTTTTAGGAAACGACGCTTTCCAAAGGGCAAATACTAAAATAGAATCGCTACAAAAGGAATTTAAAGACTGGAAAGCCATTACCATTTCGACAGATTTCGACGAAAATTAATTTAACAGACAAAATTTATTATGGAAAATCAAAAAGTATGGTTTGTAACAGGTGCATCAAAAGGCCTGGGACTAACACTAGTAAAAACATTATTAAGCAATGGTCTTAACGTTGCTGCAACCTCAAGAAACCTGAACGACTTAACAAAAGCAGTTGGCGAACACGAAAACTTCTTGCCGCTAGCGGTCGACCTAATTGATGAAAACAGTGTAGAAGCTGCAGTTAGCCAAACAATCAGCAAATTTGGCCAGGTAGATGTGGTGGTAAACAATGCGGGCTACGGCATGCTGGGCGCTTTAGAAGAATTAAGCGATAAAGAATCGCGTCAAAATTTCGATGTGAACGTTTTCGGTTCGTTAAACGTGATCAGAAAGGTGCTTCCTCAGTTACGGAAACAACAATCAGGGCACATTTTCAATATTTCTTCAATCGGTGGATTTTCGGGAAACTTCCCTGGTTTTGGCATCTATTGCGCGACAAAATTTGCCGTGGTTGGTTTCACCGAGTCCTTAGCTGCCGAAGTAAAATCAATGGGCATCAAAGCAACAGTTGTAGAACCGGGTTATTTCAGAACAGCATTTCTTACTGAAGGATCATTAGCAGTGCCAAATAAACCAATTGATGCCTACAAAGAAGTGCGCGACTCGCAAGCAGCGCATCAGAACGACATCAATAATCAACAGCCTGGTGATCCGGCCAAAGCAGTGGAGGTGATTATTGAAGCTTCAAAAAGCGAAAATCCACCGCTTCATTTATTCTTAGGTCCGGATGCTTATCAGGTTGCCGATGCAAAAATTGCAGATATACAAAGAGATATGGCCAATTGGAAATACCTGGCAACAGCTACTAACTTCGATGAGGTTGGCGCATAGCATCTAACTTAATCGTCATTTCGAGCGGAGCGCAGCGAAGTCGAGAACCCGAAGGCTCTGCAAAGCAAAATCTATAAAGATAGATCTCTCCATTTCACTGCGTTTCAGTCGAGATGACGTTTTTTCTTTTGAAGTCTGTAAAATCCACAGCGTTAAATAACAGTCAAAAAAAAAAGTATTTCCTTTGAACTGGCGGCGCACAAACAATTGCTGACCAATTAGCCTTTAAAGTTTTTCTCTACAAAATCCTTCATATAAGCCTTTACCAGATCTCTGGTATTTCTGAATTGAGCCATAATTTCTTCCTCAGTACCTACCGCTTTAGCAGGATCTGGAAAGTTATGGTGCAGTTTTATCGCTTGCGTTGGGAAGTGCGGACAACTTTCTTTTGCGTGATCGCAAACGGTAATTATATAATCGAAAGGAATATCGAAATATTCCTCCATATTATTCGAGGTTTGACCAGAAATATCAATCCCATCTTCAGCCATTACTTTTATCGCCCTTGGATTAACACCATGAACTTCGATCCCTGCACTGTAGATTTTAGCTTTATCCTGAGCAAAATATTTTAGATAACCTTCAGCCAGCTGACTTCTGCAACTATTCCCCGTGCAAAGTACCAATACATTTTTCATGTTTTTAAATTTTGAATGATTAACAACAGCCACTTCCCGGATTACAGCTATTTTGATCAGCTGCGAGATTAACCAGTTCGATTTTTCTTTTTACCGGCTGGGCAGGTGCACAACATTCTTCACCTGTTTCAGTAGTACCACAACTTCCTCCGCGGTTAATCGCTTTACATTGTGTAACATCAGGTGTCAGGTCTAAAATCAGGTTCTCCCCATCAATTTTAAATTCGCCCGGAAACATCTGCCTCGTATCGAACGCAGAATTACCGAATTCAATTTTCACCGTTCCATTGGGGTTTAAAGGAAGCTTACTTTCCACCAGGTTAATGATAGACAATGCTTTTTTCACCTGCATGGCCCTGCCTGCTTCCTCTTCGGTAGGTTCCCATAACTGTACGATGATTTCTGTCCAGGCGTTCATCACTCCTCCGCAATCTACCGAAACAATGGGTGCCTGTTTAATTTCGGTAATGTGATAATTGGCGTTTACCCATTTACCAGGAGCATATTGGAACTGTAATACCAATTCAGGATGTTGTTGAAGTGCAGCCTTAAAGCTGCTCCATTCGGTTGAAGATGTATTGATCATAATATTGCAATTTAACGATTGATTTAAGTAAAAA
This sequence comes from Pedobacter sp. GW460-11-11-14-TSB4, assembly GCF_059423705.1. NCBI lineage: Bacteria > Pseudomonadati > Bacteroidota > Sphingobacteriia > Sphingobacteriales > Sphingobacteriaceae > Pedobacter > Pedobacter sp. GW460-11-11-14-TSB4. The sequence continues at coordinate 25,537 of NZ_JBWKYI010000001.1, read as the reverse complement.
ATTTTTAACAGCAGTTTTGCTCACCTTTATACGAGGCAAAGAAATTGCCCAGCTCTGTTTGTAATAACTTCCAGGTTTTGGGTTCTATACAGTAACAGATACTCACCCCTTCAATAGTCCCCTGTATAATGCCAGCATTTTTAAGTTCTTTTAAATGCTGAGAAATGGTAGCCTGCGCCAACCCAAGTTCTTCCACTAAATCGCCACAGATGCAGGTATTCGATTTAAGGATACGCTGAAGGATCGCAATCCGTGCTGGATGTGCCATCGCTTTTAATAACGCCGCCATCTGGTTTTGCTCTTCGGTAAAGATTTCTGTTTTGGTAAGTCCCATAATTATGTATCGCAATATTACGATAGATAAATCGGATATCAAAATTTATTTTCATTTTCAGTTTACAAAACAGATTATCTACAGAATTGTATAGTTTATTTACCATAAACGCATTTATAAATGAAGATTAAACAAAATTAATATGTGGAAATTTTATGCCATATTATCTGCTGTATTTGCAGCTGCGACAGCCATTTTAGCTAAAGTTGGATTAAAGGGTGTTAATGGAAATATAGCAACAGCCATAAGAACCATTGTGATCTTATTTATTGCATGGGGCATTGTGCTGGCCACAGGAGAAATTACCCAGCTTAAAACATTGAGCAAAAACAACCTCATATTTTTAGGTTTATCGGGCCTTGCGACAGGTTTATCGTGGATTTTCTATTTTAAAGCGATCGAAACAGGAAATGTTTCTAAAGTTGCACCGATTGATAAATTAAGTGTAGCTATTGCGATGGGTTTAGCCTTTTTAATTTTAAAAGAACCGATTGAAGCAAAAACATTAATTGGTGGAGGCTTAATTGTTGCAGGTAGTTTGGTGATATTACTTTAAAGAGCTGGCGTATTCTTTTATCCAAGGAGGCACTGAAAACAAAGAAATTTGATTGATAATGAACTTTGGTTATGCTCAGACTTACAGTTTAAAAAAGTCGTCATCTCGACCGGAACGTAGTGGAGTGGAGAGATCTATCTCGAGACAGATTTCTCGGCTACATTGCACTGCGCTCGAAATGACGATATTCGGAAGGTAAAAAAACCGTCAACTAATTAAAGTTAACGGTTTAATTTGTACAGGGATATGAGAAAAATTATTTCTTTGGTTTCGGGCTCATATAAAAACTAAGCTTTCCGCCATTGGTGATATCTGAGTGTTTAATTTTATGATCGGTAATTTCTTTGCCGTTCAATAAAACTTTCTCTACATAAACATTTTTATCACTCTGTTTAATGGCCTCAACCGTAAATGTTTTGCCGTTTTCTAAGTTAATTACTGCATTGTTAATCAATGGGCTACCCAACGAATATACATCAGAACCTGGTGCTACCGGATAAAACCCTAATGAAGAGAACATGTACCAGGCGCTCATCTGCCCGCAATCGTCATTTCCACCTAAACCATCGGCAGTAGGTTTATACTGCATGTTTAAAATGTGGCGGATCTGCGCCTGCGTTTTCCATGGCTGATCGGTCCAGTTATACAGGTAAGCGATATGGTGAGCAGGCTCATTACCATGTACATAACCACCAATAATACCTTCGCGGGTAATATCTTCCGTATGCGCAAAAAACTCATCTGGTAAATGCATAGTGAACAAAGTATCCAGACGGGTTGCAAATTTCTTTTTACCGCCCATCATTTCGATCAGCGAAGCCGGATCCTGTGGCACAAAGAAACTGTAGTTCCAGCTATTGCCTTCAATAAAACCTTGTCCTTCGGTATCTTTTGGATCAAATTCTTTTTTAAATGTTCCATCCGCCAATTTCGGACGCATAAAACCAGTAGCACTATCGTAATTGTTTTTCCAGTTGTTAGCACGTTTGATAAATTCATCATAAACATCCATACGGTTTAATTTTTTAGCCAATTGTGCAATCGACCAGTCGTCGTAAGAATATTCCAGGTTATTCGAAACTGAAATGCCAGATTTTTCGGCCGGGATGTAACCTTTATCCATATAATAGCCAATTCCCTCATAGTCGCGGTGTTTTGCTGTTGCAATACAGGCATCTAAAGCCTTGTTCGCATCGCCACTATAAGTACCTTTTATAATCGCATCAGCAATTACTGAAACACTATGATAGCCACTCATACACCAGTTATCATTAGCATAGTGCGACCAGATTGGCAACATATGCAAACTGCTCTGGTCGTAATGCGCCAGCATCGATTTTACCATATCGTTACTGCGGCCAGGCTGTGTAATATTGAAGAATGGATGTAAAGCACGGTAAGTATCCCAAAGCGAGAACGTAGTGTAATTGGTAAAACCTTCTGCTTTGTGTACACCCTGATCTAACCCTTTATACTCGCCATTGATATCGGTATAGGTGGTAGGATTGATAAAAGCATGATACAATGCGGTATAAAAATTGATTTTATTATCGTTAGAAGTCATTACCTGTATTTTATTCAATTCTTTATTCCAGGTCGACTGTGCCTGAGCCCTAACTTTTTCGAAATCCCAGCCCGAAATTTCTGCACGCATATTCTGCAAGGCATTTTCCTGGCTTACCGGCGATAAGGCAAACTTAATTTTGATCTTCTCTCCTTCCCGGGTATCGAAATCAAAGAACATTTTTAGCTTTTTCCCAGCAATTTCTGGGAAGTTCTGTTCCTGGTTAAACTTGCCCCAAAAGCCTCTGTAAGCTTGTTTGGCATCGTAGCTTTTACGGCCATAACTTTTAAAAGGTTTAGAAAAACTCATCGCAAAATAAACCGTTCTGGTTCTGGCCCATCCGTTGGTTTGGCGGTAACCTGTAATTAAGGTATCATTTACCACACGAACGTAAGTCCAAACCGTTTTTTCTTCGTAATTGTAAATACCGGCCATCAGATCCAAAATAATATGCGATTGATCTGATTTAGGGAAAGTATATTGGTGCATCCCTACCCTCGTGGTTGAGGTTAATTCGGCGGTAATGTTATCATCATCCAACTTTACTTTGTAATAACCTGCCTCTGCAACTTCGTTGGCATGCGAAAATGCCGAACGGTAACCACTTTTAGGATCTGATGCCGTACCAGGGTTTAACTGTAATTTACCTTGGGTTGGCATAATGAGAAAATCGCCTAAGTCTGAGTGACCGGTACCGCTAAAATGGGTATGACTAAAACCGGTAATTGTTTTATCCTCATATTTATAACCTGCACAGTATTTATATACATCGCCGTTGTATTTTCCATTTACTTCGTAAGATAAAGTATCCGTTTCGGGACTTAGCTGTACTGAGCCAAATGGAACCGTAGCACCAGGATAAGTATGCCCCATTTTCGAGGTGCCGATAATGGGCCGAACATACTGCACCAGATTCTGCTGTGCTGATGCAAGCATGGCCGATAGCAAAAGACAAGGCAGGATAATTTTTTTAATCATATCTTTTTAAAATTTAGCTTGTTTTATTGAAAATTCTAAGGTATTAATTTATCTTCAAATATGCATAAAAAGAAAGACTAAAACGTTTAAGTAAAACAAAAAATACATTACTAATTGTTGAAGATACAATTTATATCTTTTTTGCTATTATTTTAAATTCTAATAACCAGGGTTCCGAAAGCTTGTAAACTGACAAGTAGAAATTGCTTACTGATTGGGGCGTTACCCAATCCCGTGAAATACGGGAAAGGGTCAGGCTTTTCAGGGCTGCGCTTCGCTCCGGTACCGGTGAAAACCGGCACTGAACCCTTGCAATCCTTAACGCGCATCTACTCTCTTAAGACACTTAACTGGTTTCCGCTCGTTCCAAACGCACGGATAAATAACCTGGCAATTTGATGATAGCATTAATTTAAGGGTTAGAAGCACCAACCCAGGTTAAATAAACCCCTGCCTGCAACAGGCAGGTGATAGAACGGAGAGCCCGCAGCGAGGTACGAGTGAGGACTTGAAGGGATAGCAGGACTGCCGACAGCCATTAACACCGGACCACTCATTTTCAAAACTATTGACCACCTAAGCCATCTTAGGGCAACTAAGTGATAAATCCAGGCAATTTAGTAACCGCTTTTTACAAGTAACTGACTTGCTTTAAATAATTTCAGCTAAATAAACCTTATTTTTGCATCCAATATTTTTAAGATGAGTAAACACGGTAGAATTCTGGTTGCCATGAGTGGCGGGGTTGATAGTTCGGTAGCGGCGGTAATGTTGCATGAGCAAGGTTATGAGGTTATTGGATTAACCATGAAGACCTGGGATTATGCTACTTCTGGTGGTAGCAGTAAGGAAACTGGCTGTTGCTCGTTAGATAGTATTAATGATGCCCGTACACTTGCCGTAAACTATGGTTTTCCGCATTATATTCTGGATATCAGGGATGAATTTGGCGATTATGTAATTGACAATTTCGTTGATGAATACCTGGCGGGAAGAACGCCAAATCCATGCGTTTTGTGCAATACACACATTAAATGGGAAGCTTTACTAAAACGTGCTAATAAACTCGATTGCGAATTTATTGCAACGGGGCATTACGCCAATATCCGTCAGCAAGACAGCGGCCGTTATGTGATTTCGAAAGGAAAAGACGAAAATAAAGATCAATCTTATGTATTGTGGGGCGTTTCGCAAGAAAATCTTTCACGTACTAAATTCCCATTGGGCAGTTTTGCAAAATCTGAAATCAGACAGATGGCTTTGGATATGGGACAGGAAGAACTGGCTAAAAAATCGGAGAGTTACGAAATTTGTTTCGTTCCGGATAATGATTACAGGGCTTTCTTAAAACATAAAGTAGAAGATTTAGAAGACAGAGTAGCTGGCGGAAATTTTATTTTAAGTAATGGAATGGTCGTTGGACAACATAAAGGTTATCCTTTTTATACCATTGGCCAGCGTAAAGGTTTAGGTGTTGCCTTTGGCGAACCTATGTTTGTAACGCAAATCCTGCCAGAAAGCAATACCGTAGTTTTAGGTAAAGCTGAGGAGCTTGAACGCCGCGAAGCGATGGTACGCAATATTAACCTGATAAAATACGCCAGCATTGAAGAACCCATGAATGATGTGATTACCAAAATCCGTTATAAAGATGCGGGTATGTTAAGTACAATTGTTCAGGAAAAAGATAAAATGCGCGTCGTGTTTGATCATAATGTTTCGGCCATTGCACCAGGTCAATCGGCAGTATTTTACGAAGGAAATGATTTATTAGGTGGAGGATTTTTAGTTTAATTACCCTATCCTATTGTTCGGTGCATTGGTATCATTCTCCTATAAGATAGACCCTGAAATAAATTACCTTCGGTGAGCTCGCTAAGTCTCGGTTCAGGGTGACCACCGAAAAAGAAAACAAAAAACGAGTTGCCAAATGGCAACTCGTTTTTTGTTTATTGATTATTATGCATACTAGAACGCGTCATGCGGAATTTATTTTACAAGAAGAAATAGTGTTTTCAATTGCCTTGTAGCTACTATGTGGTCAGCATCTTTTTGTAATTAATTAATGAGTTACAATCATATTAAGAGTTATTATCATAATGATAGATCCTGAAATAAATTCAGGATGACGAAACGATTAAATATTATTACTCATTTCCCTTAAAAACATTAATCGATGCCGTTTTCCAGTGAATGTAACCTAAATTACCACAGGTTTGGGCTACAAAGTTTTCTACATCCTCCGGCACATCGTTAACTACACGCCACCTAATTTTATACTTTGGGTTATAACTGATATAAACCACCAGATCATCACTACGCTGCCCGATGGCATGTAAATGCTGTAAATGAATATCCTGTAAATCTGCAGCAGCAATCCGCAGTCTTTCATTCATGATTTTACCTAATGAAAGATCTGGTCTAAAATCTGTTTCGAATATGGCTAAAACGGTAACGGTCATAGAAAAAATAAATATATCAGCAAACAAACCAAGCTAAAAGCTTTTTGTTTAAAATCATCAATTAAATACATGGAATTACTGCTTAGATATTCCCAGTATTCTGTCTCTCCAAAAGCAAATCTATACTAAAAAAATTAGTATCAAAATTTATTTTCATATTTTTTTTAGTCAGCGTAAAAATTATAGAAACGCATGACACGCGCTGATAAGAAGGTTAATAACTCTAATATTGTGCATAACTATCTTAAACATCTGATAGCTAGGTGAGTATCTATATAATAAAAGTAGAGCTTATGAAAAAGTGCATCTATGTAGTCGAAGACAATCCGAATATCAGGGAAATCATCGAATTTTTATTAATCGAAGAACTTTACGAGGTAAAGACTTGTCCAAACACAAACGATTTTTGGCTTCAAATGAGTAAACACCTGCCAGATATGGTCATTCTTGATATCATGTTACCTGATGGCAACGGACTGGATATCTGTAATACCCTAAAGCGAAATATTAAAACACATGATATTCCGGTCATGATGATGTCGGCTAATAACCACTTAAACGCCGTTAAGGCTAAATGCGATGCGGAAGATTTTATCAACAAACCTTTCGATCTGAACGATTTTGTTAACAGAGTAGATAAATATTTACTCAACTAAGCAAAAATGAGGATGTATCATCAATATATAGTGTCACCCTGAATTTGTCGAGGGGCAAGACTATACAAATAATACATCCTCATTCTTTTTTTTAAAGCACTATGCTTTCAACCGCTTTATCCAGCGCCTCATCTTTCAGGTTAGGCATACTTAAACCTTCAGCCCTGATTGCCGTAATATCTACCATACCCATAAAACCAAGCACGGATCTTAAATACGATTCGGTAAAATCGTAAGCCTTCATTGGCCCCTCCGAATACACACCGCCTGAGGAAATGGCCAGGTAAACTTTTTTGTTTTTAACCAAACCTTCAGGACCCTTTTCAGAGTAACTGAATGTCTGACCTGCACGCGCAATGTGGTCAATCCATGATTTTAAGGTAGAAGGAATACCAAAATTGTACAGCGGTGCACCGATTACAATCGCATCGGCATTTTTAAGTTCAGCAATGGCTTCGTTAGAATGTTTAATGGCTTCCGCAAATTCTGATGTATGGTTTTCTACCGGCGTAAAGAAAGAATTGATATGCACCTCCTCCAAATGTGGAAAGGGTGTATCCGTTAAATTGTGCGTAATTAAACTGCTGCCAGGATTTGCGGCCTGTAATTTTTCTACAATGGCATTTCCCAATTTAATGCTGAAAGATGCTTCGCCTCTTGGGCTTGATATAAGATGTAATATTTTCATTTTTTTTGCCTTTTTATGTCTGGCAAAATTATAGATACGAAGTATCAAAAAGCTATTACTATACCAGAGGATAGTGCTATCCTTTAGTATAGCTCCTAGTCTACGCGAAGAAAAAAAGCCTATTTATTGGATTTATCAGCCAAAGCATAAACTTGTTTTAAATGCTTTCGTAAGGTTGGTAAATATTTATTTGCATATGCTTTAATATCATTATTGGTAGATTTCGATGCTTTCTCAAATAGTGCAACCGCATCTTGATGATCAACAAGCATTATCTCGATATAAGCTTTATCAAATGAAACCCCGTTTAAATTATTTAATTTTTCGATCGCATTGGTCACGTCAGCTTCAGTAACACCATTCGCAGTTTTTTTCGCCAGACCAGTATTACCTGCCTCACCTCCCGCATTTTTGGTTCTTGAGGTATCTTTCATATTTTCAGGTGATGAATCTACCCTGCCATCAGGCCTTTGTCCACCTTCAGGCGTATTCATTGGCAAATCAACCTTTTTAAGTTTTGCCAATCCCCTTAATTCTTCGTTAGCCTTGGTATGATGATCAACCATCATCTGGCCAAACGCTTTAACCTTTTTATCGCTCGCTTTATCTGACGCAATTTTACCAGTTAACATTTCTTTCATCCCTGCAATAGCTGCCTGTTGCAAAAATTGAGCGGTGGTTAAACTATCTTGTTGATTAATGTAATCAAATGACCTTGTATAATGCCAGTAGGCTTTTGCAACAGCATTAAATGAAGTAGCTGAAATAATCATTCCCACTACTGCTATTTTCCTGGTATTGAAATGGTTTTTCATTGTTAAGTAATTAAGGTAAATGCATGAGTAAAACCCCTCTAACATTTAAAAAGTTTGAGCAAATCATATCCATCTTTTAAAAACCTTACAACACCAGTGGTTTAAGATTTAAAATTTTCTTTAAACTTAACCTGATCTGAATCTGTTCTACTATAAAAGACTTTTACTATGGAAAATCAAGAAAACAATCAACCTGAAGAAGAAATTCAAAACATCGAACAGTTTCAGATCAACCGTTCGGAAGGAAATGCAGCCGATGGCCACGCTTCTCCAGAGCAAGCCGAAGATGACGCATATACGGAGGATGAAGTTCCGTTTGCGGATGGAGAAGGAACACAGCTAAATGAAGAAATCAATGATCCGGAAGACGAAGAAGATGAAGATGATGATGAAACAGAAACGAATGACTATAACGAATCTGACATAGAAGAACTGGATAAAGATCCAAATGCCTACGACGAGGAAGATAGTGAAATGTTATAAGCTTATTATGTCTCTTATAAAAGGTGCCAGATCAGCAATTATCTGGCATTTTTATTTAAATAGCGATGATCCGCAATACTTGCAAAACAAGGCATCGCTATCGTGGCCTTCCCTACTGCAGCTCGGGCACGATTCGGGTAATTCTTTTTTCTGCCTGGCTGCAAGAGCAATATCATGGGTAATGATACCTGTGGGTACTGCAATAATCGCATAACCGATTAACATCACTACAGAAGCTACAAATTTACCCAAAGGCGTAATGGGCGAAATATCGCCATAACCAACGGTTGTAATGGTCACAATGGCCCAGTAAATACTTTCGGGAATATTCGAAAACCCATTTTCGCGCTTCTCTACCAAATACATAATAGAGCCAAGAATAACAGTGATGGTTAAAACCGTTAACAGAAATATGCTGATTTTACGCACGCTATTCTTCAATGCCTGGGTGAGGAAATTAATCTCGGTTAAAAAATGTCCAAGTTTAAATATCCTGAAAACCCTCAGCAACCTCAACGCCCTGAAAACCAGCAAAGATTGCGCACCAATAAAAAATATACTTAAGTAAGACGGCAATAAAGCAATCAGATCAATAATCCCTAAAGGACTGATTACATATCGGATTGGTTTTTTAATGCTCACCAACCTTAAAATATATTCAATGGTGAAAAGTGCGGCAAAAACCCACTCCATAATGTTAAACAATTTGCCATAATGCAGGTGAATGCTGACCACACTATCGAGCATCACGACAATAATACTGGAAAATATGGCAATTAACAGGCCTACATCAAAAGCTTTACCCGCAGGTGTATTCGATTCGTAAATTATTTCGTGAAGTTTAAAACGCCAATCTTTAGATGAATCTGATGCCATAGTTTTTAGGTAGATTTAAAGGTAGCAGAAATTATCCGTTAACCACTTCTCCGCCGTTAACATGTATAACCTGCCCGGTGATAAAAGAAGCATCATCCGAAGCGAGAAAAACATAAGCCGGAGCAATCTCTGAAGGTTGCCCTGCCCTTTCCATCGCAGTTTGTGATCCAAAAGATTTAATCTTTTTTTCATCAAAAGTAGATACAATGAGGGGTGTCCACACCGGGCCTGGCGCAACGGCATTTACCCGGATGCCTTTTGTTGCTAAATTTGTGGCCAGCGAACGTGTAAAAGAAGTGATTGCGCCCTTGGTAGAAGAGTAATCGATTAGATTTGGCGATGAGCGGTAAGCGGTTACTGAAGTGGTATTGATGATGCTGTCACCAGGTTTAAAATGCTCAAGCACCTCGTGTGCAAAATAAAAATAACCGAATATGTTGGTTCGGAAAGTATCCTCAAGCTGTTTGTTATCGATTTTTTTTGGATCTTTTTGTGGAACCTGCATCCCGGCATTATTAACCAGGATATTAATTTTCCCAAATTGTTTAATGGTGTTTTCCACTGCCTTTTTGCAAAAAGCAGGCTTTTTAACATCTCCTTTAATCAAGAGGCACTTTTTCCCCTCTGCCTCAACCATCTTTTGGGTCTCTTTCGCATCAATATCTTCATTTAAATAAACAATGGCTACATCGGCACCTTCTCTTGCAAAATGAACTGCTACCGAACGACCGATACCACTATCTCCACCGGTAATGAGTGCAACCTGATTATTCAATTTCCCCGCTCCCCTATAGTTTTCTTTAATTACTTCGGGTCTTGGATTCATTTTGGCTTCTATGCCTGGTTGCTGATGTTGTTTGGCAGGTGTTTTTTGGCTTTTCATCACGATTAGTTCATCAAAGTATTTAATAATACCTGTTAAACAAATTTATTGCCTGCAAAGTTTGCCGAACTGGAGATGATCATTAACATTTTAAACCAATTCGACTTAATATTTTGCTCATATCCGATCATTTTAGAAGCGTGCACCTCCTTAAATTAGCTTTTTAATCCCTAACCAATAGAAATCACACAATGAGAAAAACAATTTTATCAGTTTTGGTAATGTTAAGCCTAATCCTACCTGGCTTTGCTCAAAAACGCTTAGGCAATGAAACAGCAGCCCAAAAAACCAAACGAATGGAATGGTGGACAGATGCTCGCTTCGGCATGTTTATTCACTGGGGCCTGTATGCTTTGCCAGCTCGCCACGAATGGGTAAGAAACTATGAACGCATTACCAACGAAAACTATCAAAAATATTTTGATCAGTTCAATCCCGATCTGTTTAATCCAAAACAGTGGGCAAAAGAAGCTAAAGCTGCCGGTATGAAATACGCCGTTTTAACGACTAAACACCATGAAGGCTTTGTGCTTTTTGATAGCAAGTACACCGATTATAAAGCAACCAATACACAGGCAAAAAGAGATTTGGTAAAAGAATTTGTAGAGGCTTTCCGTGCTGAAGGCATAAAAGTAGGTTTCTATTATTCTCTTATTGACTGGCACCACCCCGACTTTACCGTAGACAAGGTTCATCCTTTACGACCTGAAAAAGAATCTGAAGAGGCTTATGCTGCCTTAAATAAAGGCAAGGATATGGCCAAGTACCGCAAGTACATGTATAACCAGGTTACAGAATTATTAACCAAATATGGTAAGATAGATATTCTCTGGGCAGATTTTTCGTACCCTGGAAAAAATGGTAAAGGCCGCGATGATTGGGGTTCGGTTGAGTTACTGAAACAGATCAGAAAATTACAACCCGGAATTATTGTTGATAACCGCCTCGATTTAAACGACTATGAAGATGGTACAGATTTCGAAACGCCGGAACAGGTTAGTCCGAAAGAACTGGAAAAATACCGCGGTAAAGTTTGGGAAACCTGCCAAACCTTTTCAGGCTCATGGGGATACCACCGGGATGAAAATACCTGGAAAAGCAATAGAAAATTATTAGATCTATTAATCACCTCTGTGGCTAACGGCGGTAATTTATTGCTAAATGTTGGTCCTACTGCGCGCGGTGAGTTTGATAACCGGGCAAACATTGCTTTAGACAGCTTAAGCCTTTGGATGCATGCCAATTCGAAATCTATCTACCATTGTACTTTTGCCCCGGCAGAATTTAAAGCACCTGAAGGCGCAAAACTTACCTATAACAACGACACAAAAAAACTATATGTGCATCTGTTCGAATATCCAAATACTGGCTACATTACACTGGATGGATATAAAGACAAAGCAAAGTATGCACAGTTTTTACACGATAACTCTGAAGTACAGATTGATGCGCAAAAATCGACCGGAAACACACTGGTATTAAAGCTACCAAAGAAAAAACCCAACTTTGAAATCCCGGTAATTGAACTGACGTTAAATTAATCTACCTATATTAATGATTCGCCTGCAAGCTAACCCTTGCGGGCTTTTTTTATATATAACATTTAGACAGTTAATTCTATTTAACTGACCATTAAGACTTAAGGGCGTAAAGATTTTAGCATCGCATAAGCAATCAATTATGAATCTATAAACCATTACCAATATACTAATAATCAAGAACGAATGAACTAATGACCAATGAACTAATGAACCAATAAACCCTTACTATGCCGACAAAAGTTCTCCCTGATTTAAGTTCGCATAAGCTTTAGCCTGCACTACGTTACCAATGATAATAATGGCCGGATAAGTTAAACCAGCCTTTTCTGCAGATTCCTCCAAATGCTGAACCGAACACACTACTTGTTTTTGATTGGGTAAGGTAGCATGTTGAATAATTGCAGCAGGCATTTCACCTAAACCCGCGTCGGAATAAGCTTTAGAAATTTCGCCTACTTTTTTCATACCCATATATACAACAACGGTAGCCGAACTTTTCATGGCACATTTCAGATCATCGGTTAAACTTCCGTCCTTTTTGGTTCCGGTAAGGATCCAGACACTTTCACTAATTCCACGGTGTGTTAAAGGGACATCGATAAAACCAGCCCCCTGCATACTACTTATACCTGGAATATAATGACATTTAATCCCTCTGGCCTCTGCATAAATCAATTCTTCGAATCCCCTGCCGAAAATAAAGGGATCTCCACCCTTTAAACGCACCACAACCTGATAATTCTGGGCATTTTCGACAATTAATTCATTTATTTTCTCTTGTGGCGTGTATTTTCCATAAGGTTGCTTGCCAACATAGATCATTTTACATGCTTTCGGAGCAATTTCCAGTAATTTTTCATTACTTAAGTTATCATAAAGTATAACTTCTGCTCTTTTTAACACATTAAAAGCTTTCATTGTGATTAATTCCGGGTCACCAGGACCTCCACCCATTATAAAAAGTCCAAAATCAGTAGTTTTTTGATCCATAATTTTAATGATTTAACTATTTAAGAATAAAAGTGATGAAAATTTATTAAAAAATTAAATATTCTATGATAAAAATCACACTTTAACAACTTTTAATACAATTAAAGACTATATTTGACTATCAAAAATCATATAAATACTAAATTTTATGATTTAAAAAGGATTATTTAATAAAAATTAATAAAAACAAATAATTCGAAACAAAAAAACAACCAATAAAACTAAAAAAAAACACTAAACACCTTTAAGATTTATGAAAGAACCACAAATAATCGTAATAGGAAATGGAATGGTGGGATATAAATTCTGTGAAAAGCTTAGATCCAAAACTTCTTCTTTTAATCTTATTGTTTTTGGAGAAGAACCTCGCAGAGCTTACGATCGTGTTCATCTAAGTGAATATTTTAATGGCAAAACAGCCGACGACCTCTCTCTTTCTACAGAAAACTGGTACCAGGAACAAAATATTACCTTATTTCTTAATAATCCCATTACCAAAATAGACCGCGAACTTCAAAAAGTTTATACCGCCAATGGTTTAGATTATAGCTACGACATTCTTGTTTTTGCCACAGGGTCCGGTGCTTTTGTCCCGAATATTCCTGGAATCGAAAAAGAAGGCGTTTTTGTTTACCGTACGATAGAAGATCTCGACCTGATTAGCAATTATGCAAAAAAGGCCAAAACCGCTTCTGTCATCGGCGGTGGACTATTGGGATTAGAAGCTGCTAAAGCACTGATAGATTTAGGCATCGAAAAAACAAGCATCATCGAATTTGCACCGCGCCTAATGCCAAGACAAATTGATGCTGCCGGTAGCGACATGCTTAAATCTAAACTGGCTGATCTGGGTTTACAGATCCATTTAAGTAAAAATACCACGAGTATCGAAGGCGATGGTCGTATTACGGCATTAAAGTTTAGTGATGATACCGCATTGGATGTTGATATGTTAGTGATTTCTGCCGGTATAAAACCTCGTGATGAACTGGCGAAAGCCTGCGGCATTGAGGTTGGTCCACGCGGAGGAATTGTAGTTGATGAGAAAATGCAGACCAGCGATCCTGCTGTATTTGCCATTGGCGAATGTGCTTTATATGACGGAATGATTTATGGTTTGATTGCTCCAGGTTATGAAATGGCCGAAGTGCTGGCCGCAAACCTTTGCGAAGGTGATAAAACTTTCACCGGATTTGATATGAGCACCAAACTTAAACTGATTGGCATTGATGTAGCCAGTTTCGGCGATAATTTTATTACAGAGCCAGATTGCCGCACCATCATTTTCGAAAACAAACACAAAGGCGTTTATAAAAGAATAAATGTTAGTAATGACGGGCAATACCTTTTAGGAGGTATATTAATTGGAGATGCAACAGCGTATAACCTGCTGTTGCAGACCTCTAATAACCGCATTGTATTACCAGAAAATCCTGAAGAACTGATACTGGGTGCACGCGGAGGAAGCGAAGCTGCTGGCGGCGCCGGAATTACAGGTTTACCAGACAGCGCATTAATCTGTAGTTGTGAAGGCGTTAGTAAAGGCGATATCTGCACCGCAGTCGCTGATGGCACTTGCGAAAACATTGATGACCTGAAAAAATGCACCAAAGCAGGTACAGGTTGTGGTGGTTGTTTGCCGATGGTAAAAGATTTAATGACTTATACCTTAAAGTCGCAAGGTAAATATATCAAGAATGTAATTTGTGAACACTTTAACTATAGCAGACAAGAACTTTTTGACCTTATCCATATCCACGAATTAAAAAGTTACGACGAGGTACTGGATGCATTAGGCAAAAACGATGGTTGCGAAGTGTGCAAACCATTGGTATCCTCACTCCTTGCAAGTCTTTGGAACGAAATGATCCTTAAAAAAGGAAACGATGTGGCTCAGGATAGCAACGATCGTTTTCTGGCCAACATTCAAAAAGGTGGCTCATATTCAGTAGTACCAAGGGTTCCGGGTGGAGAAATTACACCCGACAAGCTAATTGTAATTGGCGAAGTAGCTAAAAAATATAATCTGTACACCAAAATTACAGGTGGTCAGCGGATTGATCTGTTTGGTGCACACCTTAACGACCTGCCCATTATCTGGGAAGAGTTAATTGCAGCAGGTTTCGAAAGCGGACATGCTTACGGAAAGGGCTTAAGAACAGTAAAAAGCTGTGTTGGCAGTACCTGGTGCAGATTTGGTTTACATGATAGTGTGAGTTTCGCCATCAGAATTGAAGAAAGATACAGAGGCATCCGTGCGCCACACAAATTTAAATCAGCGGTAAGCGGCTGCATCAGAGAATGCGCAGAAGCCCAAAGCAAAGATTTTGGCATTATTGCTACTGAAAAAGGCTGGAACTTATATGTATGCGGAAATGGCGGGAGCAAACCGCAACACGCCCTTTTATTGGCAACAGACCTCGACAGCGAAACCTGCATTCAGTACATCGATAGATTTTTGATGTTTTACATCCGCACTGCCGATCCGCTTACCCGAACAGCAACCTGGCTGAACAAAATGGAAGGCGGAATAGACTACCTGCGGAATGTAATTATCAACGATAGTTTAGGAATGGCGGCACAGTGGGAAAGCGAAATTGAAAATTTAATCGCCACCTATAAATGCGAGTGGAAAGAAGCGGTAGAAAATCCGGCCATCAGAAAAAGATTCTCTCATTTTGTAAATGCGCCCGAAGAAAAAGACCCAACTATAGAATTTGTAGAGATGCGTGGACAAAAAAGAACCGCCGAATGGAAAACATTTTAATCAATAATCTTTAACAAACCTTATAAAACCCAAAATTATGAATGAACAATCAAATTGGCTAGCAGCCTGCCGAGTCGAGGATGCCATTGAGAACGGTGGCGTTTGTGTAAAACATGGTGAAGATCAGATTGCACTTTTCTATTTCACCAGAAGAAACGAGTGGTATGCCACTCAAAACGAATGCCCGCATAAAAAGCAGATGGCATTAAGCCGTGGAATGATTGGCTCCACTACCGATGAACCTAAGGTAGCCTGCCCTTTTCACAAAAAAACATTCTCATTGAGCACTGGCGAATGTTTAAGTGGCGACGAATGCGCCATAAAAACCTACCCTGTAAAGATAGAAAACGGAACTGTTTATATTGGCACAACGCCAAAATCTTAACCTGACCCAGTAAGATTTAAACTTTTCTTGATAAAAATTTAACCCAAACCAAACCGACATGAAGATTTCTAATTATGTAGCCTTAACAGGCTGCCTTGCACTTACCTTGTTCTTTTTTCCTGCTAAATCGCAAACTAAAGCCGTTTTATTCGATGGTACTATCGTTGCCGGCTACGTTGATCACGGTGCTTTTATCAACTGTACCGGACCGAGTATAAAATTCAGCAAAAAACCCTATACCGTTTTATTGGGGCTACTTCCAAGTTTACGGATCAAAGAAGATAAAGTGGCTGCCGGTGCGCCTAAAAACGCAGCCCTTACCCCTAACCTCGGCTTTGGCTTAACGGCAGCCTTTCGCCATATCGCCTTACAAGTACCTTTGTACTACAACCCTAAAACTGCAGTCAAAAATGGCGAATGGAACGTTGGCGTAGGTTTAGGCTATAAATTTTAAATAACCCATTGATCACGTTTAAATCAACCATTATGACACAGCATACTACTCAACCACTAGATAAACTTAATATATTTTCGCTTAAAGGTGTTCAGATGAAGACCTTTCACATCACCTGGTTAACTTTCTTCTTCTGTTTCTTCGCCTGGTTCGGGATGGCGCCCCTGATGAAGATAGCGAGAGAGCAGCTCCATCTGACCAAAGATCAGGTGGGTAACATCCAAATTGCATCAGTATCGGCCACCATTATTGCCCGTTTACTGATCGGAAGATTGATTGACAAATTTGGCCCTAAACTGATCTACACCTGGCTTTTGGTACTCTGTGCCATTCCGGTATTGTTAATCGGAACCAGCCATTCTTACACTTCCTTTTTACTATTCCGCCTGGCCATTGGCGTAATTGGTGCATCATTCGTAATCACCCAATTCCATACCTCGATTATGTTTGCTTCGAACATCAAAGGAACCGCAAATGCAACGGCAGGCGGCTTTGGTAATGCCGGTGGTGGTGCGGCCAATTTGTTTATGCCATTAATTGCATCCGGAATTACGGCTTTAGGCTTTTGCAGCACCGAAGATAGCTGGCGTTATGCCATGATTTTCCCAGGTGTAATGCTTTTAATCTGTGCCTTTTTATATCACCGCTATACTTTAGATACCCCAAAAGGTGATTTTAAAGACCTTAAAGATGAAAGCATCAAAAGCAACAAAAACACCTTCTTAATTGCAGCGAAGGATTACCGCACCTGGATTTTAACCATCGCCTATGCCGCATGTTTTGGCGTAGAAATTACGGTAGACAACTTTGCACCAATCTTTTTTACAGATTCATTTGGCGCAACCATAGCAGTTGCCGGAATGGTTGCAGGCATTTTTGGATGGATTAATATTTTTGCCAGGCCACTGGGTGGCATTGTTGCCGATAAAATTGGCAAAACCTGGGGATTTGATGGCAAAACACTTTTGCTCGCTTTACTGCTTTTGGTAGAGGGAATCGGTTTAATCTGGTTCGCGAAATCGGGGAATATCGGAATGGCTATTTTCATGATGTTTGTTTTCGGCCTGAGTTTAAAAATGGCCAACGGCGCAACTTACAGCCTTGTTCCTTTCATTAATCCACTTGCAGTTGGTAGCGTAGCCGGTATTGTAGGTGCTGGTGGAAATATCGGTGCCATGCTCATTGCCTTTATGTTTAAAGCTAAAGCCAGTCATGCGGCTAAAAATGTAATCGAAAATGGCCACAACGTTCAAAAAGACCTGATTGATTATACCAGCGCTTTTACTTTACTTGGTTTTATTATCCTCGGAATTGGTGTTGCAGTATTCATCTTCAGGACCATTATGGCACAAAAAACAGCTGAAATAGAAGACCTGGTACTAACGCCCAGCAAATAAACAGCGCGAAAAAACCTATTATACAAGCCGATCATTTGAAAGCAGAAAAAAACATATCGCCGAACAAAACGACTACCTGCTGTTATTGCGGGGTGGGTTGTGGCATTGTGATCAATAAAGATATCCATGAGCGCATCACTGTTGAAGGAGACAAAAACCATCCTGTAAACAAAGGTATGTTGTGCAGTAAAGGCATGAATCTTCACTATACAGCGAACGATAAAAGCGATAGGCTGCTTTACCCCGAAATGCGCTACAACAAAAACATGCCCCTCCAAAGGGTAAGCTGGGATACCGCACTGGAAAGAACAGCAGCAGTTTTTAAAGCATTGATTAAAAAACATGGTCCCGATAGCGTGGCTTTCTATGCCAGCGGACAGTGTTTAACTGAAGAATATTACGTAGTAAATAAATTAATTAAAGGATTTATCGGCAGTAATAACATCGATACCAACAGCCGCTTATGTATGAGCAGTGCGGTTGTTGGTTATAAAATGAGCCTTGGTGAAGATACCGTGCCCATTAGCTATGATGATATTGAAATTGCCGATTGTATTTTTGTTGCAGGCGCAAACCCGGCATGGTGCCATCCTATCCTATGGCGCCGTGTTGAAGCCGCAAAGGAGAAAAATCCTGATTTAAAAATCATTGTTAGCGATCCCCGAAAAACACAAACCTGTTCGCTTGCCAATGTCCATTTACAGCTTAACCCGGGCACTGATATTACCCTTCACCATGCCATTGGCAGGTGTTTAATAGAAGATGGAAAAATTGATGCTGATTTTATAATCAACAGCACCAATGGTTACGAAAAATACCATACCACCGTTTTTGAAACCTCAGTAGCCGAGGCAGCAGCTATTTGTGGCATCAAAGAAAGTGATATCCGTTTAGCCGCATCTTACATCGGCAATGCAAAAGGTTTTATCAGCATGTGGACGATGGGACTTAACCAAAGTGTGGTGGGCACCCATAAAAACCTTTCATTAATTAACCTAAACCTGATTACCGGCCATATCGGCAAACCTGGAAGCGGACCATTTTCGCTTACGGGACAACCAAATGCCATGGGTGGCCGCGAAGTTGGCGGTTTAAGTAATTTATTACCTGCACACCGCGTTTTAGCCAACGAAAGTCACCGTAATGAGGTTGAAAAATTTTGGCAGATCCCATTGGGTACCATACAAGCTAAGCCAGGCTTAACCGCCACCGAAATGTTCGATGAACTAAATACTGGAAAACTCAAAGCTGTATGGATTTTATGCACCAATCCTTTAATCAGCCTGCCCGATGTTCGTGTAGCCGAAGAAGGATTAAAAAAAGCAAAATTTGTAGTCGTTCAGGACATTAGCAACAAAGTAGAAACCTTAAAATATGCCGATGTAGTTCTACCTGCAGCGGCCTGGGTAGAAAAAGAGGGTACCATGACCAATGCAGGTCGTTATATCTCTTACCTCAGTAAAGTAACCGAAGCACCTGGAGAAGCTTTAGCAGATTCAGAAATTATCTGCCGGTTTGCAAAAAAAATGGGTTATCATGGTTTCGACTTTCAAAACGCTTCCGAAATATACGATGAGCATGCAGCTTTAACCGAAGGAACCAATATTGATATCAGCGGCCTCAATTATCAGATTTTAAAAGAAAAAAGAGCTGTTCAATGGCCATACCCAAAAGAAGAAAAAGCATTCGGAACAGCCAGGTTATTTACCGATCACCAGTTTTATACCCCTGACAAAAAAGCCAATATCCTGTCATTTGATGATCAAAACCAATCAGAAGCTTTAACCCCTGAACATCCGCTGATTTTAACCACCGGAAGAATCAGGGATCAATGGCATACACGGAGCAAAACAGGTAAGGTAAATAAACTGAACCAGCACATTAGTGAGTCATTTTTAGAAATTAACCCCATTGATGCCGAGATTCGGAACATTAAAGACAGCGACATCATCGAAATTTCAAGTTTGCGGGGAAATGTTCGTGTAAAAGCAAAATTTTCTGAAGATATTAAACCCGGAGTGGTTTTTATGCCCATGCACTGGGGAAAAATCTTAAAAAGTGATTTAAACCGGGTGAATAACCTCACGAATAACCTGGTGGATCCACAAAGCAAAGAACCTGATTTTAAGTTTAGTGCTGTAGAAGTAAAACTATACAAAAAAGCGCGACAAAAGATCATTGTGATTGGGGCAGGTGCAGGCGCCTGTGGTTTTGTTAAAAGTTACAGGGCTTTAAATACCGAAGATGATATCGAAATTTTTAGTAAAGAAAATTTCCCCTTTTACAACCGGGTACTTCTCCCCGATTATATTATTGGCACTTTGCCCTGGCATAACCTCATTAAAATGAGCGATAGCGAGGAAACCGATTATAGGATTAAACTGCACCGGGGATTGGGTATCGACAAAATTAACAAAGAAGATAAAACCGTTACCGATAGTAATGGCGAAATCCACCCTTACGACGTTCTGCTTCTGGCCACAGGAAGCAGGGCTTTTGTGCTTAAAGATATCCCTAAACTAAATGGTATATTTACCATGCGCAGCCGTAACGATGCCGACAGCTTTAAAAAACATGTTGATACCACAAATGGGAAAGTTGTTATTGTTGGTGGTGGACTACTGGGGATCGAACTGGCCACTTCACTAGCCGAAACCGGCTCCAAAGTAACCATCATCCAAAGGATATCGAGATTAATGGGGCGGCAGTTAGACGCACTGGGCAGTCAATTACTGCATGAAGAATTGATCAGCAAGGGTATCGAAATTTTCTATAACGACGAGGTAGACCGTATTATCGGCGAAAAAAGTATTACGGGCATGCGTTTAAAAAGCGGACTATTGATCGATTGCGAATCTCTGGTAATCGCCATTGGTACCGTTCCGAATACCGAACTGATTAAAGAAGCCGGTATAGAATGCAAAAGAGGCGTTGTGGTTGATGAATACCTGAGGACCAATGAAAAGGATATTTATGCCATTGGCGAAATTGCCGAATTTAAAGGCCAGATGTATGGCATTACCGCAGCAGCAGAACAACAGGCCGAAATCGTGGCACGTTTTCTTTGCGGAGATATTGCGAAATTTTACCAGGGTAGCTTGCTCATGAATATCCTCAAAATGCACAGTTTAGAACTCTGCTCTTTAGGCCTGGCTGAGATACCCAATAACGATCCCACCTACGAAGAAATTGTTTTCATTGATAAAGCAAAACGGTACTATAAAAAATGCATTGTACACAACGATAAACTGGTTGGAGCGATATTAATTGGCGATAAAAGTGAATTCCTGGAGTTCAGAAACCTGATCGAAAATAAAATGGAGCTGAGTGAAAAACGGCTTCAACTATTAAGGAGTGGTAAAACCACCGAGCCAATTATTGGCAAAACCGTTTGCAGCTGTAATAATGTTGGCGAGGGCAATCTGATCAATAAAATAAAAGATGGCTGTAAAGATCATTTGCAACTCTGCCAGTTAACAGGTGCGGGAATGGGCTGTGGCAGCTGCCGGCCAGAAGTAAAGGCAATTTTGGATTCGTTTGTAAACGTTTTAAAAACAGAACCTAAGCCGGTTTTAGCAGATACATGATAAGTTTTGGCGATCCGTCATCCTGTCCCGAATGTTTCGGAATCAGGATCTATCCTGTAAAAAAGATGCTGAAACGAATTCAGCATGACGTAACGCATTGAAACATTAAAGAGATGATTAAAATAAAGAAATGATAGATTTCGGTGATTCTTCATAAGCTTGTATCATAATACGAATTGTCATCCTGAGCTTGTCGAAGGACTTTGATCAAATCCCCTATGATGTGTGTCGACTACTCGTCCCGATTCTTCGTGAAGCAATCTTTATCGTAGGTTGGAAAGATTGCTTCGTCGTTCCTCCTCGCAATGACGATCGATTTTAGAAAATTGTCATTAGTAAACGACCAGGAATACCATAAGCTTTAAGATTCCCGCCTGCGCGGGAATGACGACAGATTGTTAAAGAATATTTATAATTAAACAAAATGATGAAATTAAAAATGGGTCCTTCAGAATTTAAAAACCTTAAAGGGATTGAATATTTTAAGTTCGAAGAAGATTTTATTGAAGAAAATATGCGTTGCATTCCTATGGTTGTCCGTTTTAAGATGGATGCTGCAGGAATAAAGTTAAAATTGGCAGAATGGAGCAAATTTCATCCATCAGAAAGAATCCAGCTGGCGTTATTACCGGTTTCAACCCAGGAACAAACAGATAAGTACCATCAATTTCTGATAGGCCTGATTACGAAATATACCGGAAACCAGGCTACAACAATGGCGATCGACCCTTTACCCGACTGGGGAAATCTGCATCAAATCCCTTCGATGCTGAGCGAAAAATCGGCCGAACTGCAGCTTCAGCTTTCCATAAACCAGTGGCGTAAACTCACCAACATCCAAAGGTTTGCACTTTTAAAATTATGCCGCCCAGGACACGAAAACAAGAACTTCCCTAAAGCAATAGTAGAATTTGGACTTCTAAACAGTTAAGCCATGTATCAAACCATCATCATTAACTTTCCAGGTGGCATCATATCACCGGGCAACCTGTACAACATCCTGGTTGCAGCAACAAAAGCAAGGATACAATATGTTCGTTTTGGGCTCCGCCAGCAGTTATTGATTGATACGACAACCTACAATATTGACATCTTTACGGGTGAAATGAATAAACTCGGGATCGATTATGAAGTAGACAGCAATAATTTCCCGAACATCATCAGCTCTTACCCAGCCGAAGAAATTTTTATCCGTAAAACCTGGCTTACCGAAGGTGTGTATAAAGATATTTTGGATGACATCGATTTTAAACCTTCCATAAAAGTAAATATCTGCGATAGCGATCAGAGTTTCACGCCCATGCTAACAGGCAATATCAACTGGATTGCCTCTTCACAATCCGAACATTACTGGCATTTGATTATCCGCTTTCCAAAAACCAATGTAACCTACGAGTGGAACCAACTCTGCTACACCAATCATATCGCTCAGGTAACCAAAGCATTAGAAACCATCATTAAAAACAACCCCACAAGCTTTGTGGATAATGCCTTGGCTAATGGCGAAGATCTTTTTGCACAATTAGATCCGGAAAACCTCATTCTTAAACCAGCTGAAAATACAGTATCCTTATCTTCATTTAACCTGCCTTACTACGAGGGCTTAAACCGCTACAACAACAAATATTGGCTGGGCATTTACAGGCGTGATGAACTTTTCAGCATTGCATTTTTAAAGAAACTGTGCCAACTTTGTTTAGACACCAAACTCGGTCAGTTGTGTTGTACTTCCTGGAAAACCATCATTATAAAAGGGATTGACGAGAAAGATAAAAACCTTTGGAATGCGCTGCTTGAAGAATTTGAGATTAATATGAGGCATGCAGCCAACGAGCTAAATTTCCAGGTAGAAGATAACTGCAACGAAGGTTTGGCATTAAAAAGCTTTCTGGTTAAACATTTAAGCATTGATGATACCCGAACATTTGGGATCTGCTTCGGCATTAAAACCCGTAAAAAAAGTGAGGTTTTTAGCAGTATCCTGATCCAAAAACGCCACTTGTTTGATGTATTGGGATTAAAACTATTCCCTGTTTATGATATCCTTTGTGCTAAAGATTTTAATCCCAACGAACGTACCGGTGAGATTTTTAGCCGAAGTAACCCCAGCTTTCTGTTGCCGGAACAAATAAGGCGTTCGATATTCAAGTTCTATAAATATCGTTTAAATGCCATTAAAACAGGTAAACAAAAACAAAGCTTGCAAACAGAAGAAACCATAATAAAAGATGGCGATTTTCTATATCAATGTAATAACTGTTTAACGGTTTATAATGAGCGGATCGGAGAAACTGAAAACAACATTAATCCGGGCACTGCATTTAAAGATTTACCGGATGATTATTGCTGCACGCTTTGCGAGGGAGAGAAAAATAATTTCACTAAAATTGATCAATCCGCTTTGCAATTATTATAAGCCATTAATTTCGGCATGAGAATTAAAATTCCCGAAATAACGATAATCAGCGTCATCAACCACAATTTCGCAAACATGCAAATTGCTTAAAATGTATTTCATACTGTGTTTAGGCAAACCGCTGGTTTGAAGCAGGTGCATTATATTTTTCAAACCTGCAGCTTTATAAATCCCACACAAGGGTTCTTGCTGCTTATCCTTAATGAAAATATAAGCATCAAAAGAATGATCAGTTTTAAATGAATGGATAAGTTTTTCCAGCAATCGGGCCTCCATCATCAGCATATCACAGGCCAATAAAAACAAATCTTCTTCAGGATTTGATAAGTGGGCAGAAAGTACACCTAATAATGGCCCTCTGATATCAAGTGAAGGATTGTCTACAATTAACTGCTCCTTTACAAAATAGCCCGCATAGGTTTCTTGCTGCGATGGATTAACTGAAAATTTTACGGGGAGCTCAAGCGAGCTTAACTTATCGCATGCCAACTGTGCCCATAGTTTATCCTGATGGCTGAGTAAACCCTTATCGGTGCCCATCCGTAAACTCTGTCCACCGCATAAAACGATTCCCAACATATAAACCTTAATTATTTGTTACTCAAATCTGTCAGCCCGGCTTCGTTTAAAATACCGATTTGCTTTCCTTTTACTACGATTAACTTTTCAGCAAGCAGTTCATTCATGGTCCTAAAAACGGTTTCGTAAGTTGCGCCCGTAAAAGCAGCCAGATCCTGACGGCTTAATGCTAAATTTAAAAATCCTTCAGCATCCAATCCAAATTGATCCCTCAATCCTAAAATAGCCACGGCAAGCCTTCCTTTAACCGACATGAGTGCTAAATTGCGCATTTTCTTTTCCGAGGCATGCAGCTCGTCAGCATAAAACATTAATAAACCGTAGGCAAATTCCTGGTTTACTTTTATGGTGCTTTTAAAAAAATCGATGTCAACGAAGCAAAGTTTAGTGGTTTCTAAAGCCGTTGCCGATATCGGATAGGTAGAAATACGGCTGCTGATTCCCCGATGTCCGATTATCGCCCCATCGTTTGCAAATCTTAAAATCAGTTCCTTATCGCCCCATTGTTTATGCACTTTTACATTGCCCGAAGTCACAAAGTAAACACCGCTCACCGGATCACCTTCTTTGATAATTACTTCCCCTTTTTTAGCGATAAAATTCCGTTTGTGGGCCTCAATGGCAGGATGCCATTCTTTTAGCGTAAGTTGGCACATAAAACAGGTTTTAAGATCGCAGTTGCTATTTTTCTTCATATTAATCAGGGATGTTGGGTAAAAATAGCAAATGATTGCACAATTATATGCCTATGGTGTGCAAATTCAGTGATTCTTCACTATTGTTGAAAATTTTATGAGAATAAAACTCATTGAAATAGAACACTTAGCATTTTTTACAGGCATCCTCACCGCAAAGATGTTTAAAGATATGCCATCAAATCATAATTTTGTGTTATGGCAAATACAAACGTTAGAAAATCAATCCAGAATAAGATCGAATCATTAGGTAAGGAAATCGAAACCTTACAATCAGAATTAAAAAGATGGGAAAAAATTGCAGCCGATTACGAAACCAATTCGGAAAGCATTGATTTAATTTTATCGATACAATTACCAGAAAAACCTGAACCAAAAGCTAAAAAGGTAAAATTGTAAAAGGATTTAAAAAAGAAAACCCGGACAAATGT